>NZ_LTCZ01000393.1:0-10159 GCF_001583455.1 Rhodococcus sp. LB1
GGGATCGGGCGGGTGGCAGCGTTGCGTCGGGGGTACTGGCCGACTGGACGTTAGGATGGGTTTCGGCCGTGCCCAGCGTGCTCAGAGACTGCAGCGGCGTGCGACCGGGGTGCGTACGCGAGGAGGAGCACAGGCAGATGCCGAGAGACGATCCGGACTACATCGAGTCGGTCAGCAAGGCGTTTCAGGTGATCGAGGCGTTCAGCGCCGAGCATCCCGCCCTGACCATTTCGGAGGCGTCCGCGCTGACCGGGCTGACCCGGCCCACGGTGCGGCGGATACTGCTGACGTTGGTGCGGCTGGGCTTCGCCTCGCCCGCGGAGAACAAGACGTTCGTGCTGACGCCGCAGATGATGCGGCTCGGGTACGCCTACCTGTCGTCGACGCCGGTGTGGGATCACGCGATGCCCTACATGCGGGATCTCGCCGATTCGGTGCGGGAGTCGGTGTCTTTGGCGGTCCTGGACGCTCCCGACATCGTGTACGTGGCCCGCGTTCCGGCGGCCCGGTCGATGACGATCACGTTGACCGTGGGAGCACGGCTGCCGGCGTATCCCACGTCGTTGGGCCGGGTGCTGTTGGCCTCGTTGTCGCCGCAGGCGCTGGACGAGTATCTCGCGAGCACCGAACTACGACGATTGACTCCCACGACGATCTGCGATCCGGACGAACTGCGTGAGGAACTTGCCCGGGTCCGCAAGCAGGGTTTCGCGATCATCGACGGCGAGCGGGAGGAAGGGGTGCGGTCGGCGGCCGTGCCCGTGCACGACCATCAGGGCCGCCCGATCATGGCGCTGAACGTCTCTGCCAATGCGGCACGGGTGACGGTGCAGTCTCTGGAAGAGGAGGTCGTCCCGCAGTTGCTGCGTACCGCGGAAACGATCTCGAGTCACAGCCGCTTTTCTCGGCATCACACCGCCTCGGGCTGACCGACAGACACGGGCGCAGACCCTGGAAAGGATCTGCGCCCGTATTGATTTCAGACGGCGCTGGTTGTCAGGCGAAGTCGAACAGTTCGGTCGGGTTGTCGACGAGGAGTTTGTGTCGGTTTCGCTCGTCGGGAACGATGTCCGGGACGCCGTCGAGGAGAATCCCGTCGTCGGGCATCGGGCCGTGCAGATTGGGGTGGGGGAAGTCGGTCCCCCACACGACCCGCTCGGGGGCGTGCGCCGCCAGGGATGCGGCCAGCGCGTTGGCGTCGTCGTAGGGCGCGCCGGTGAGGGTGACGCGGTAGGTGCCGCTGAGCTTGAGCCAGACGGTGCCGGTGTCGAGCAGTCGGCGCAGTGCCTGCACGGGCGGGCCGTCGAGTCCGTCGTTCAAGTCCACCCGGCCGAGGTGGTCGATCACCACGCGGGTGGGGATCTCGGTGATGACACCGAAGCGGTCGACGGGTCCGGTGCCCGCGACGTGAATCTCGACGTGCCAGCCGAGCGGCTCGACCAGGTCGGCGTACCGCAGAATCTCCTCGTCCGTCGGCGCGGCCCCGAGGTGCGGCATGAACTGAAGCCGGATTCCCCGCACACCCTCGGCGTGCAGTCGGTCGAGTTCGCTGCGCGGGGTGTCGAGGCCGATCAGGGCGACACCGCGGTAGCGGCCGCCGCCGATACGCAGCGCATCGATCAGGACCGCGTGATCGCGTCCGTGCGAGGCGGATTGGACGATGACCGCGCGGTCGATCCCGAGCGTCCTGTGCAACCGTGCCAGTGCGGCCTCGGGGACGTCGGGTGGGGTGAAGGTGCGGTCGGGGGCGAAGGGGAACGTCGCGGCCGGGCCGAAGACGTGGCAGTGGCTGTCACACGATCCCGGCGGGGGCCGGAAGGACGGCGGTGTGGGGTGTACGAGCGGTCCGGGGATGGTGGGTTCGGGTCCGAGGGTCATGGGATCTCCTGTCGGGCGAGGGCGGCGTCGTCAGTCGCAGCGGGCGGACATGCCGCCGTCGACGACGATCTCGGTGGCGGTGATGAACCGTGCCTCGTCGGAGGCGAGGAACAGCGCGACGTTCGCGGTGTCACGGCCGTCGCCCATGAAGCCGAGCGGGATCCGGGCCACGCGCTGCTCGAGGAGTTTGTCGACGTCTCCCCCGGTCCGCTGGCCCGCGAGCCGGACCTCGACCATCGGGGTGTGCAGCTGGCCGGGAACGACGGTGTTCGCGCGGATGCCGAGCGGGGCGTGCTGCACGGCGATCGAGCGGGTGAAGGCGATGACGCCGGCCTTGGAGGCCGCGTAGGCGGACTGGGCGGCGCCGGTCCAGCGGATGCCGGAGGTGGAGGCGGTGTTGACGATGGCGCCCGACCCGGCTTCCTTCATGTGTGGGAGCACATGCTTGCAGGTCAGAAAGGTTGTGGTGAGATTGAATTCGAGCTGACGGTTCCAGTCGGCCTCGCTCATTTCCACCGGTCCCCCGGCGCGAGATCCGCCGACGTTGTTGACCAGGACGTCGATGGATCCGAGTGTTTTGCGGCATTCGTCGACCATGGCGCGCACTGCGTCGGTGTCGGTGACGTCGCACTGGAACGGGACGATGGCACCGTCGGGGCCGTCGAAGCGGGCGACGGTTTCGTCGAGGGCGTCGCGGTTGAGGTCGACGGCGAAGACGCGTGCGCCCTCTTCGGCGAAGCGGACGGCCGCTGCCCGGCCGTTGCCCCAGCCCGGGCCGACGCTGCCGGCTCCGGTGACGATCGCGACTTTGCCTTGCAGGCGTGCACTCATGCTGTTACTTCACTTTCTTCGGTCTGTCGTTGCTGTCCGACGTGGAGGGCGACGAGGAACCTCGACACCATGTTGTAGGCGGCGATGGTTCCGGTGAGTTCGACGAACTGCTGGGTGCCCAGTTCCGCGTGCAGTCGGTCGCTGAGTTCGTCGTCGACCGACACCGTCCGGGTCATCGCATCGGTGTAGTCGCGGATCAGCAGCTGTCGCGTGGTGAGCGGTGATGCGTCGGCGCCGTCCCGTAGGGCCGCGACCTGTTCTGCGGACATTCCCTCACGCAGTGCCAGTGGGGCGTGTGCGCGCCACTCGTACTCGGCGCCGTTGAGGTCGGCGACCCGGCAGATCGCCAGCTCCCGCAACTCGCCCGGCAGGTCCATGTTGCTGCGGACCGCGCCGAGCAGGGTGTTCCAGCCGTCGGCGAAGGGTTCACTGTGCAGCAGCGCCTCGTCGAGCGGAGTGAGGTGGCCGCCGCGGCGGGCGCGCACTCGGTCGGCGACTTCTCCGGTACCCGTCGCGGGTACGACTCTTGCCACGATTATTCGTCCTTTGGTCGATCGGTGTTCTGGCGGGGTGGGCGCGTCATCTCGCGGCGAATTCTTTTGGGGCGATGGCCGGTTCGGCATCGATCACAGTCGGGGTGGGGTGCCCCTTCATGACCTCGGTGGCGTACGTCGAATCGAACTGCTTCTCCCAGCGGCTGACGACGATGCTGCCGAGCATCTGACCGGACAGACTGACCAGGCCGCGCATGGTGGACATGAACCGGTCGACGCCGAGGATGAGCATGATGCCCGCGACCGGAATGACCCCGGTGGTGGGCAAGGTCGCGGCGAGGATGACGAATCCTGCGCCGGCCACCCCGGCCGCGCCCTTGGAGGTGATGAGGAAGACGGCGAGCAGGGCGAGTTGCTGGGTCAAGCTCATGTCGATGCCGAAGGCCTGGGCCAGGAACAACGAGGAGAACCCGAGGTAGAGGCAGACGCCGTCGGAGTTGAAGGCGTATCCGGCGGGAACGACCAGGTTGACAATGCGGGGCGGGCAGCCGATCTTGATGAGTTTTTCCATCAGCTGTGGCATGACGGCCTCGTAGTTCGAGGTTCCCAGGGTCACCAGGATCTCGGGCTTGAAGTAGCTGTACAGGCGCAGCACTCGGATGCCGGCCATCCGGCAGATGATGCCGAAGACGGTCAGGCAGAACAGGATTCCGGTGACCCAGAACGTCACGACCAGCGAAGCCAGGCTCTGCAGGGTGGACCAGCCGTAGGCACCGGTGGCGTAGGCCATCGCACCGAAGGCGCCGATCGGTGCCAAGTACAGCACCAGCCGGACCATGTCGAAGAAGATGTCGCCGACGATCTTGATTCCCTTGACCACCGGTGCGGCCGGGGCGCCGACCACACGCAGGGAGATCGCGAACAGCAGTGCGACGAGCAGCACCTGCAGGATGCTGTGTCCGGTGCAGGCGCTGACCACGGTGTCGGGAATGATGTTGATCAGGAACGAGTACCAGTGCGTGTTCTCTGCGGTGGAGATGTATTTCTCCGCCGATCCGGTGATCGCCAGGTCGTCCGGGTTGGCGTTGACGCCGGCGCCGGGTTTGATCACGTCGACCACGACGAGCCCGACGATCAGCGCGATCGTCGTGACGACCTCGAAGTAGACGAGCGCCTCGAGACCGATGCGACCGACTCCGGCGAGCTGGCCGGACGAGGCGATACCGGTCACGATCGCGCAGAAGACCACCGGGCCGATGAGCATGCGGATCAACGAGATCCAGCCGTCACCGAGCGGTTGCAGGGCGGTACCCACGTTCGGCCAGATCAGCCCGACCACCGCGCCCAGAACGATCGAAACCAGGACGGTGACGTACAGATGCGTGGTGAAGGCCTTGCGCAAGAGCGACGGGCGTTTCGCGGGTGCCGTAGGGGTCGAGTCAGACATATCGAAGTCCATTTGTTCGCAGGACGTACATTTGTACGTAAGAAGTTCACGACGATACGGAGTGGCGTGAATCTCTGTCAACACACGCCCAGGCGTCGTCCACAGCGCACAAGATCAAGTCGGAGCAGGTCAACGTACAGTGATGACAGTCACGGTGAGGTGTTGACAGTGTCGTGGAGCACGTTTAGCGTATTCGTCAGTCGTACGAATGTACGTCTGTCGAACATCTCAGCGGGCGGTGAGCCCGCTTCACCCTCGTCTGCCGTGTGGGTCCCGGACGCCTCTCCTCTCGCCCACCCCAGAACTCGACGCCTGCCGATTCGGCATGAAGGGAACCCCGTGAACCCGAACAACCAGCCCCCCGGCCCGCTGCGTGCCGCAGCAACCGCGCCCTCGTCGGCAACACCTGCCTCGGCGGAGGTGGAACGAACGATCATCGCCTACAACGATGTTCAGATCGAAACCTTGAGCCAGGGCCACGGTTCCGTGATTGTCATCCTGCCGTCCCTCGGTCGCGCAGCCGAGGACTACGACGACGTCGCACCCCGCCTCACCGCCGCCGGTTTCCGGGTACTTCGCCCCCAGCCCCGCGGGATCGGTGAGAGTAAGGGGCCGATGGATCAGCTCGATATGCACGCCTTCGCGGCGGATGTCGCCGCTGTTCTCGACCACGAGCAGTCAGGGCCCGCGGTCGTCGTCGGTCACGCCTGGGGCAGCCAGCCCGCACGGATGTTGGCACAGGATCGGCCGGATCTGGTGCGCGGGCTGGTCATGGCCGCGGCGTCGGCCGGCAAGCTGCCTCCCGAGTCCACCGAGAAGCCCTACGGCCGATTGCGTGAGGCCATCGACGGGGCCGGCGATCTGTCGCTGCCGGAAGCGCAGCGCCTGCGCTACCTGCGGCAGGCGTTCTTCGCCCCCGGCCACGACCCCCGCCCGTGGCTGACCGGGTGGTTCCCCGAGACTCACCGCGCGCAAGCACACGCGCGCAACGTGACCCCGGTCGACGCCTACTTCGCCGGTGGCACGGTCCCGATGCTCGACCTGCAAGCCCAGTTCGACGCCGTCGTCGTGCCCGACATCTTCAAGCCGATGCTCGGCGAGCGCGTCACCGTGTCCGTCATCCCCGACGCCGGGCATGCCCTGGCGCCCGAGCAACCCGCCGCGATGAGCGAAGCGGTCGCCGACTTCGCCCGCCGCCTGTCCGGCACCGGTCGCTAGCCATGCCGCACGATGCACGCCCCTCGCCGACCGACGAGCACCGCCGACCTCGGACGCGTCCGGGGAGAGGACCCGCCATGCGACCGCTCCCCGCCGTCCTGTTCGGCCTCCTGGTCGCCGCAGTCACCGTCCTGGCCTTCGTCAACGCCGCCTCCTCGGGAGGAACGGCCACCGCACGCAGCAAACTCACCCTGGTTGCCCCCGCCGCCCCAGGCGGGGGATGGGACGGATTCGCCCGGGAAGCTCAGCAAGCACTGCGCAGTCAGGGAACGGTGAACAATCCCCAGGTCGTCAACGTCCCCGGTGCGGGCGGCACCATCGGATTGAGCCAGTTCGTCCAGAACCCGGGCCGCGAAGATGCCCTGATGGTCACCGGCGGGGTAATGGTGGGCGCGGTGGAACTGTCGGACAATCCCGAGTCCCTCGCCGACGTCGTACCGATCGCCCGGATGGCCGACTACTACGCGGCATTGGTCGTCCCCGCGGACTCGCCGATTCAGACCCTCGACGACTTCATCGCCGCGTCGCGGCGCGACCCCGGCGGAACCTCGGTCAGTGGTGGCTCCCTCGGCTCCATCGACCATCTCCTGAGCGGTCTGCTCGCCAAACAGACCGGCATCGATCCGCGAGAGGTCAACTACATCCCCTATTCCGGAGGAGGAGAGGCCTTGTCCGCCCTGCTCTCCCATGTCACCACCGCCGGCGTGTCCGGCTACAACGAGGTCAGCGACCAGATCGAGGCCGGCACCCTCCGGGCCCTGGCCATCTCCGCACCCGAGCGCATCGACGGAATCGATCTGCCGACGTTCCGGGAACAGGGCGTGGATGTGGCCATGTCGAACTGGCTGGGCGTCGTCGCAGCCCCCGGCGTCACGGATGAGGCCAAACGAGAACTCGTCGACATCGTCACCGAGATGCGGGACTCACCGCAATGGCGGGAGGCCCTCGACCGCAACAACTGGACCGACACCTTCTCGACCGACACCGAGTTCGCGCAGTTCATCGAACTCGAAGTCGCACGTGCCCAAGACATCATCGAGGACCTCGGACAATGAGTATCACCCACCGCCACCCCGTCCCGTCGACCAGCGCTCCGCAGCGACGACGATTCTGGACCGGTCGCAGCGAATTCGTGGTCGTCGCACTGCTCTACGTGCTGGCCGTCTGCTTCACGATCGGCACCGTCTCCATGCACGTCCTCGGCACCGCCGTCCCGGGCCCGCAGTTCTTCCCGATCATCGTCTGCGCCCTGCTCTACGCGACAGCGTCCGCGCTGGCCGTCGACATCCTGCGGCACCCCCGCCTGCCCGATGCCGAACCACATCCCGGCCACGGCGACTTCTCCACCGACATGCTCCGCGATCTCGGTGATGTCGGTGACGAGCGCACCGATGCCCGGCCTGCACCGATGTCGCCGCGTTGGACGACGTACTCGAATTGGCGCACCCTCGCGCAGGTTCTCGGTGCCGCCATCGTGTTTATCGTCCTGCTCGACCCGGTGGGCTGGATCCTCTGCGCCGCCTTGTTGTTCTGGGTGGTGGCCCGGGCACTGGGCAGCATGCGCCCGGTGTTCGACATCGGTGTCGCGCTGTTGTTCTCGTCCGTTATCCAGCTCGCATTCAGTGCCGGACTCGGATTGCCGCTGCCGTCCGGGTTCGTGGGAGGAATGTTCTGATGGATCAGCTTCCGCTGCTGTTCGAGGGTTTCGCGCAGGCCCTGACACCGATGAACCTGCTGTGGGTGTTGATCGGAGCGCTTCTGGGCACGGCCGTGGGCGTCCTGCCCGGCCTCGGCTCGTCGATGGCCGTCGCCTTGCTACTGCCGGTGACCTTTTCCCTGGAACCGACCGCAGCGTTCATCATGTTCGCCGGCATCTACTTCGGCGGCCTCTTCGGCGACTCCACCTCCGGGATCCTTCTCAACACCCCAGGGAACTCCTCGGCAATCGCCTCCACCTTCGAGGGCCACCGCATGGCCCGCAGCGGCCGGGCCGCCAAGGCGCTGGCGACCGCCGCCATCGGGGCCTTCATCGGCGGCATGATCGCCACCACGATGGTGGTGTTCTTCGCGCCGACCTTGGTCCGACTTGCCACGGTCTTCGGACCGGCCGAGTACTTCGCCCTGGCGGTCTTCGCGTTCCTCGCCATCTCAGCCGTGGTGTCCGAATCGGTCATCCGCGGTCTGGCCGCCCTAGGAATCGGTCTCGCCCTCGCCCTGGTCGGCATCGACGGACCGAGTGGCACCGCCCGCTTCACACTTGGCATGCCGCAACTGTTCGACGGAATCTCGGTTGTCGTCATCACCGTCGGCCTGCTCGCCCTCGGCGAAGTCTTCTACGTCTGCACCCGAATTCACCGGGACCCCGTGGCAACCAGGACACCGACTGGCGGCAGGGCTCGGCTCACCCTCGCCGACTTCCGCCGGGCGCTGCCCGCCTGGCTGCGCGGCACGGCGTTCGGGGCCCCCTTCGGCCTCATTCCTGCCGGCGGCTCCGAGGTGCCGACCTTCATGGCCTACGGCACCGAAAAGCACCTGGCCAAGCGAAGCAACGACACCGAGTTCGGCACCACCGGTTCCATCCGGGGACTGGCGGCTCCGGAGGCCGCCGCGAACGCGACCGCGGGTACTGCGATGGGCGCACTTTTGGCACTGGGACTGCCGACCTCGGCGACGGCGGCCATCATGCTCGCCGCGTTCCAGCAATACGGCATGCAGCCCGGCCCGCTGTTGTTCGAGCGCAGCGGCGACCTCGTCTGGACCCTGCTGGCTTCCCTGTTCATCGGTCTGGTCATTCTGGTCCTGATCAATATGCCGTTCGCCGGGGTTTGGGCGAAACTGTTGACGATCCCCCGGCACTACCTCTATGCCGGCATCACCGTGTTCTCCATGCTCGGGGTCTACGCCATCAGCTCGTCCGTCATCGACCTGTGGTTGCTGGTGGGCATCGGACTGATCGGTGTCATCATGCGCCGCTACAACATTCCTCTTGCCCCGGTCCTGATCGCGGTGATCCTCGGACCGATGGCCGAAACGGAACTGCGGCGGGCCCTGGCGGTGTCCGAAGGCAGCCTCGGCATCCTCGTCGACAGTCCCATCACCATCACCTTGTACCTGGCGTTGGCCACCGCGCTCGCGGTCAGCGGTGTTCAGCATCTCCGGCACCGCGCGCAGAAAGTTCGTTGACGCCACAGCCCCGAAATCGCGCCTCCCGCTTCACCGGATGCCCGTTCGCCCCGCTCACGAGCGGGGCGAACGGGCGTCCTGCGCCTGACGTACGCCGTCATTCTGCTGCGACTTCACGCAGCACATTCGCAGAACCATTCCCGCACGCATCGAGTCGTCGGGAAAGCTCATAGGAGAACGCCATGAAGTATGGTCAATTAGCGCTTGTTGCAATGGTTTCGGCACCGGCAGTCGCCTGCGCACCAGAATCGTCGACGGCTTCGGTCGAACGGGATCTGGTCACCTTCGGTGACGTGCAGATCGAAACGATCAGCCAGGGAGAGGGACCGGCCGTCATCCTGCCGTCCCTCGGAAGGAGCGCAGAAGACTACGACGACGTCGCGGCACGGTTGGCGGACGACGGTTTCCGCGTGCTGCGTCCCGAGCCGCGCGGCATCGGTCAGAGCAAGGGCCCGATGGAGGGCCTGGACATGCACGACTTCGCCGCCGACGTCGCCGCAGTCCTCGACCAGGAGAAGGTGGGCCCATCGCTGGTGGTGGGCCACTCCTGGGGTAGTCAACACTGCCTCCCGGCTCCACCGAAAAGCCCGACAGCAGAAATCGGGAGGCAATCGACGGATCGGGGAATCTTTCACTGCCCGAATCCCAGCGACTCGAATACCTGAAGCAGGCATTCTTCGCGCCCGGCCGCGACCCGAGCCCCTGGCTGACCGGATGGTATCCCGAGACGCACGACGCACAAGCGCAGGCACGCAATGAAACCCCCGTCGATGCATACTTCGCCGGCGGCTCGGTCCCGATCCTCGATCTACAGGCACAGTACGACACCGTCGTCGTACCCGACGTCTTCAAGCCGATGCTGGGTGACCGAGTGACCACCGCCGTAGTTCCCGACGCGGGGCACGCGATGGCTCCGAACAACCCGAGGCGATGAGCGATGCCATGTCCGAGTTCGCGCGCAGCGTCTATCAGATCGAACCGTAGCCGCGATTCGAAACTGGCGTACGTGTGGCGCAGCCTGTGAAGAGCGGCGGGACGTAGCCCGGGTAGAGCGATCCCGGCGGTGGTGGATGAACTCGTTGCCGCCGAATCACGATCAGAGCCCGGT
>NZ_LTCZ01000393.1:10193-42910 GCF_001583455.1 Rhodococcus sp. LB1
GCCCGGTGCGAGCTGCCAGGGCGTCGAGTTCGTGTTCGAGGAAGCGGCGATCCTGTCGCCCGACCCAGTGGGTGATCCCGCCCTCGTGGGTGGGGAATCCGTATCCCAGGGTGAGCATCAGGTCGATGTCCGAGGGCCGGTCGGCGATCCCGTCCGCGAGCAGGAGCGCGGCCTCGTTCGCCATCGTGACCAACGCGCGAGTGACGATGTCCTGAGAGGTGAACGCCGCTCGGGTGATGGCCTTGCGCTGCGAGGACTGCTCGATGAGGGCCTCGACCGTGCTGTCCGGGTGTGGGGTGCGCGACCCCGGCTCGTAGTGATACCAGCCGTCCCCGGCCTTCTGCCCGAATCGGCCTAGTTCACACAGCGCGTCGGCAACGTCCGGGTACCGTTCCCGAGGGTCGCGGGTGCCGGCTTTGCCCTTGCGCATCCGCCACGCGATGTCGAGACCCGACATGTCCGAGACCGCGAAGGGTCCCATGGCGAAACCGAATTCGGTGAGAGCCGCGTCGACCTGTTGCGGCAGTGCGCCCTCTTCGAGCATGAGTTCGCACTGGCGGCGGTAGGCGTTGTAGATCCGGTTGCCGATGAACCCGTCACAGACACCGGCGAGGATCGGCATCTTCTCCAGTACCTTCGCGGCGGTCAGTGCCACGTCCAGTGCTTCTGTCGAGGTCTTCTCGCCGCGAACGATCTCCAGCACGGCGGCCCGGTGGGCGGGGCTGAAGAAGTGCATCCCCAGCACCCGGGTGGGTCGGGCAACCGCAGCAGCGATCTCGTTGATGTCGAGGTACGAGGTGTTGGTCGCCAGCGGCACGTGCGGGCGCAGCACGGTTTCGAGCTGACGCAGCACCGCTCGCTTGACCTCCATGTCCTCGTAGACGGCCTCGATCACCAGATCGGTTTCCTCGAGATCGCGGATCGTTGTCCCGGCAGTCAGCAGGGAAAGATGTTGCTGGGCGTCGGATTCGGTGAGTCGACCCCGCGTGACCATGCCCCGGTACGCTTGCTTCAGGCGTTCGGCCGCTGCGGCGGCCGCCTGGCGCTGCTGATCGACGAGGACCACCGGGACACCGGCCTCGACGAAGGCGCGGGCGATGCCCGCACCCATCGTCCCGGCGCCGACGACGCCGACCGACTTCAGTTCTCGCGCTAGTGCGGGCCGGTTGGCTTTCAGGGCCGCCCGGCGGGCGAAGAACAGGTGCCGGAGCGCGGACGATTCGGTGCAGTTCCGGAGCCTGTCGAACTCCGCGCGCTCGTGTTGAAAGGCCCGGTCGGCCGGCGCAGAGCTACCCATGAGGATCGCGCCGACGGCGGCGACCGTCTGCGGCCGGGCTGCTCTGCGGAGCGCCGCGGTTGCCACGTGTTCGACCTCACCGGGATCGGCACCGAGAATGGGCAGATTCCGCAGGATGCGCTTACCTCGCAGCGCACGCGCGAAGTGAATTGCCTCTGCGCGAAGAGATCCCGTGACCACCTCGTCGATCAGCCCTTCGCGGTGAGCCTGCTCCACGGGCAGCCGCGCCCCCGAGGTGACCAGTTCGAGTGTGCGCGCCGGGCCGATCAGGCGCAGTGGCCGCTGGGTGCCGCCGGCGCCGGGGATCATGCCGAGCGTGATCTCGGGGAGCCCGACCACTCCACCGGCGAGCGCGATCCGGCCGTCGCATCCGAGCGCGAGTTCGAAGCCGCCGCCGAGCGTGGCGCCGGACAGCGCCGCGACGACCGGTTTGGCACCGGCCTCGATGACGGCGATGACGGTCGGCAGTTGCGGTTCCGGGACCGGGCCGCTGAACTCGCGCAGGTCGGATCCGGAGACGAAGTTGGTACCCGCCCCGATGAGGACGATCGCGTCGACCTCGTCGTCGGCTTCGGCCACCTCGAGTCCGGACATCAGGCCCGCGCGTACCGCGGCGCTGCTGGCGTTGACCGGGGGGTTGTCGATGGTCAGTACCCCCACCCGGTCTTCGACGGTGTAGGTGACCGGGATGGTGCCGAGGGAAGGTATGGACACCTGCTGTGTCATGGAGTGTCCTTCCCGTCAGCGACGCTGGCTGAAGCGGCGGCCGAAGATCTCCTCGGCGATCCGGTTCTTCAGGATCTCGATGGAGCCGCCGGCGATCATCCAGCCGCGGGTCCGGCGCATGCAGTATTCGACCAGGGACTCGGTGCTGTAGCCCAGGGCGCCCATGGCCTGCATGGCCTCGTTGGCGGCCTTGAACCCGGCTTCGTTGGCTGCCAGCTTCGCCACCGAGGTCTCGTAGGCGGAGGGCAGGCCGGCGGCGGCGTTGCGCACAGCCCGATCGAGGAGCAACTCGGCAGAGTCGAGGGCGACCGCGACCTCGGCGAACTTCCACTGCAAACCCTGGAATTCGTTGAGGGTGCGGCCGAACTGGGTGCGTTCGCTGACATGGTCGCGGGCGAGGTTGAACGCGAGACGACCGAGAGCGAGAGCGCGGGAGGCGTTGCCGATGCGCTCGACGTTGAATCCGCTCATCTGCTTCTTGAATCCGCCCGGCCCGAGCAGGACGTTCCCCTTCGGCACCCAGCAGTCGTCGAAGTACAGCTGTGCCCACTGCTCACCGCTCATGTACGTCGACGGGGTTCCGAGGGTCAGCCCCTTCGTGCCGCGTTCGACCAGGATGGAGCCGATGTTGCCGGTGCCGGGTCCGAATCGGACGTACACCAGAAAGAGGGTGGCATCGACGCTGTGGGTGCCCCAGATCTTGGTGCCGTTGATCCGGTACCCATCGCCGTCCTCGGTGGCGCTGGTGGTCAACTCGGTCGCCGCCGACCCGGCCTCGGGCTCACTCATCCCGAGACCGATGAGGGTGCGGCCCGCGATCAGATCGGACAGGTACTTGGCCTTCTGCTCCGGTGTTCCGAACTCGGTGAAGGTGCGGATGGCTCCGAAGTTGCCGGCCTGCAGAATGTCTGCGCTCTTCGGGCAGACCATCGCCACTTCCTGGATGACGGCGACCGCATCGGCCAGTCCGGCGCCCTGGCCGCCGTCCTCGGCGGAAATGGTCAGCCCGAGCAGGCCCTGGGCGCCGAGGAGCTGGGCGATGTCCCAGGAGTAGTTCGGGTCGTGGGCGCGTGCGAGCGCCCCGTCGGCGAGATGGCGCTGGGCGAAGGAACGCACCGAGTCGAGCAGGGCCTCACGTTCGGTCAGTACTGCGGTCATGATTACTCCTCAGTCAATACTCTATAGAGATAGTGGTAGGGATAACGGCGGAAAAATCGTGCGGACGGGCTCATCAGCCCATGTAGTTGAAGGCTTTCTTCCACATCTCTTCGTCCCGGACCGCATACTGCGCGAACTGCTCCTCGGTGAAGAGGTGAAACTGCGGCGAGTTCGCCTGCGGCAACTGGTATTCACCGGCCTTGACCGGTCCGATGTCGGTGCGGGCCGGGACGAATCCCTGTGCGGCGGCGAAGCTCTGGCCCGATTTCGACATGGTCCAGTTCATGAAGACCTTCGCGGCCGGGCTTTGCACACCTTTGGCGGTCATTCCCATCAGGTTCTCCGATCCGGAGACACCCTTGTCCGGGATGACCAGCTTGATCGGGGCGCCGGCGAGCTGGGCCGCGAAGGCGTTGTTGAAACTCAGTGAACCGATTGCGATCTCGCCGCGGGCGAGGGCGTCGACTTCGGTGGAGGTGGAATCGAAGATACGGGGGTTCTGCGCGCCCTGCGCCTTCAGGAAGTCCTCGCCAAGGGTCTCGATCTGGAAGTGCGCGAGGGCGTTCAAGGTGCCGCCGGTGGTCACCGACACGACGCCGAGCTTGCCGGAATAGCGCGGATCGGTCAGGTCCTCCCACTTGGTGGGCTGGTCGTCCTCGATCATCGCAGAGTTGTAGCCCATGGCGTTGACGAAGTAGTAGCAGTTCACGAAGGTGTCGCGCACACCGGTGTTCTGCTGGACGAGCAGGTTGTGGAACGGTGTCTGGTAGGGCACGAACACGTTCTGTTTCTCGAACTCGCGGGCGACCCGGGGGTCGGTGATGCGGATGATCTCGGCGGGCAGCTGGCCGGCTCCGTGTTCGGAGAGCGCGCGCTCGGCCAGTTTGTTGGTGGGCAGGCGGGTCAGTTCGATCTTGATGCCGGTTTCCTGCATGAAGCGGGCCGCGGTCAGGTCTTCGGCTTCCTTGCCGGTGCCCGAGTACAAGATGACGGTGTCGTTCTTGGCGGCGTCGTAGAGCTGCTTGTCGGCGACGAGTTCATCGTCGATGCGCAGGCCGTCGGAGGTGTCGACGACGGACGGCGGGAGGAGTTCGCGCGCCTGGTCGTCTTTTCCGCCGTCGGGTGAGCCGCAGCTGGTGACGGTCAGGATGGTCGCGGCGGCCAGGGCGGCTGCGGTGAGCCACCGGCGCACACCGGGGCGTGTGGTGCGGCGCATGGTGTTCCTTTCGGCGTTCGAGGGAGTTCGCTCAGGCACCGCCGGCTCCGTTCTTGGCGCCGAATCGGCGGGGCAGGTAGCTGAGGATGAACATGATGGCGCAGTAGATCAGAGCCATCGCCGACGCTTCCTGCAGTGCGCCGCCGTTCTCGAACTGGTCGTAGATGGCGATCGAGAGGATGCGGGTGTCGGTGGTGTAGAGGAACAGCGGCACGGTCAGCTCGCGCATGCTCAGCATGAGCAGGATCAGGAAGGTTGAGGACACCGCGACGCGCAGCAGGGGGATGGTGACGTAGCCGATGGCGCGGGTGCGGCGGGCGCCGAGGAGCACGGCGCTGTCCTCGAGGTCGCGGTCGGTGGCCTGGATGGCGGCGGCGATGCCGCGGAAGCCTTGGGGCATCTGCACCGCGACGAAGCCGATGATCAGCACCCACAGGGTGCCGTAGACCGGGATGGGCATGACGAGCCAGGTCCACAGCAGCCCGATGCCGAGCACGATCGCGGGGATTGCCAGGGGCACCATCGACAGCGCCTCGAGGAGGCCGCGGGCGTAGGAGCTGGTGCGGTAGACGGTGTAGCCGACCAGGAACGCAAGGATGGTGCCGCCGAGCGCGGCGAGCAGGGAGACGATCACGCTGTTGGTCGCCGCGCTGGTGAACACCTCGGAGGTGAACACGTGCGCGAAGGAGGTGATGTCCAGGGCGCCGGGCTCGGTCAGGCTGGCGAAGGACTGCATGTACGGGGAGCTGCGAATCGCCGAGAGGAACAGGGCCAGCAGCGGCAACACGATCGCGAGCAGGAAATACACCAATGCCACAGCGACGACTGGAGCCTTGAATCGTCCCAGCGGCAGGGTGCGGGCCTTGACGCCCTTGCCCGAGACGGTCGTGTAGGAGCGCTTGGCCAGGATGCGCCGCTGCACCAGGGTGATGATGATGACCGCGGCCACCAGCACGATGGCAATCACGGAGGCTTCGTTGCCGCGTGAGGGTGAGGTGTTCATCAGTCTGTAGATGAACGTGGGCAGCGTGTCGATCTGTCCGGGTGTGGCCAGGACCTGCGCCACCGGGAAGTTCTCCAGGATGAGGATGAACATCAGCAGGCCGGATCCCAGAATGGCAGGCAGGGCGAGGGGCGTGGTGACCGATCTGATGGTGTGCCAGGTGGATCCGCCATGGACGCTGGAGGCGTCTTCGAGGTCGGGATTCATCAGGGACATCGAGCTGTGCATCAGCAGGAACGCGTAGGGCGCGTAGTACATCGCCATCACCATGACGACGCCGCCGATGGAGTACACGTTGACCGGGCTGCCCATACCGAGATCGCGGAAGGCGACGTTGATCAGGCCGGCGCCGGGGCTGCCGAGCAGCGACCAGGCCAACGCGCCGACGTAGGACGGCAGGAACAGCGGCATGAGACCGATCAGAAAGATGAATCCCTTGCAGGGGACATTGGTCCGCGCGGTCACGAAGGCCAGGAATCCACCGATCGCCAAGGCCAGCAGAGTTGCCGAGAACGCAATGACGAGTGAGTTCAGCGTGGCGCCGATAACGCCCGCTTCGGTGAGTACCCGGATGTTCTGCAGGGTCAGATCGAGGCCGATGCTGCCGGGTCTCGGTACCTCTTTGCTGAATGCCGCGAGGAGGACGAATCCGGCGGGGACCAGGACCAGGAAGGCGACCACCGCGAGGAGCGGCAGGCTTGCCACCTTTCCTCGCCGGCCGATGCGACGGGCGCGTCGCCGCGCGGGTGCGGGCGGCCGGGGTGTCATCGGTGGTGCCGGCTCGAGCACGCTGGTCGAACTCATGCCGCCACCGCCTGCGGGATGTCGCTGACCGGTGCCTCGTTCGGGAGGACCTTCACCCGGTCCGAGTCGATGGAGATGGACACACGGGCGCCGGGTGCGAAGGTCCCGACGGCGGGCGGTGCGCAGATCGCGTCGAGTGGCAGGCCGCTGTCGGTGCGCACCTTGCAGCGGATGGATGCGCCCTGGAACACCGCAACTTCGACGGTGCCGCTGACGTAGCTGGTGTCGGCGTCGTGACCCACCCTGTCGGTCGGTTGTTCGAGCGTCACCGTGATGTCCTCGGGCCGGATGCACACGCTGGCAGCGGTGCGGGGAACCGGATAGGTGCTTCGCAGGGCGATATCGTGGTCGGTCAGCTCCAGTGAGCGAGGTGTGGACGAGGGCGCAATGGGGAAGATGTTGGTCACGCCGAGGAAGCCGGCGATCGATGCGCTCACGGGAGATCCGTAGATCTGCTCGGGGGTGCCGAGTTGGGTGATGCGGCCTTCCTGCATGATCGCGATCCGATCGGCCAGCGCGAGCGCCTCCTGCTGATCGTGTGTGACATACAGGCTGGTCAGGCCGCGTTCGGTTTGGATGCGGCGCAGTTCGACGCGCAGATCGTCGCGAAGACGCGCATCGAGGTTGGACAGTGGTTCGTCGAGCAGGAGCACGCTGGGCGACATCGCCATCGAGCGCGCCAGCGCGACTCGTTGCATCTGTCCGCCCGACAGCATGCTGGCCCCGCGTTCAGCGAGGTGCGCCAGGCCGACGATCTCGAGGACTTCGAGGGCTTGGCGGCGGCGGTCTGCCCGGGCGATGCCCTTCATCTTCAGCGGGAACGAGACGTTTTCGAGGACCGTCTTGTGGGGCCACACCGCGTACGACTGGAAGACCATGCCGACGTTGCGTTTGAACACCGGGACGACTTTTCCGCTGGCGCCGTCGAATACGGTGCGGTCTCCGATGGATATCCTTCCACCGGTGGGTGATTCGAGTCCGGCGATGCACCGCATTGTGCTCGTCTTTCCGCACCCGGACTGGCCGAGCAGGACCACTGATTCGCCGTCCGGAATGGTCAGATCGAGTCTCTTGATCGCGACGAAGTCGCCGTAGGCGAGTTCGAGATCTTGTACTACAACCTCCATGAGAGGTCCCTTCCTAGTGGAGCTGGTGAATGGGCCGGTGGGGTTATCGGGGATCGGCGCTGCGGACAGCGGCGTCGAGGAAATCGAGGAACTCGAGGGAGTCGAAGTTCCACGACGACTCGATCAGGTTCTTGGCGCCGTCGACACCGATGACGGGCTCGACCAGAGCACGGGCCTTGCCTTCGAGGTCCCTGTCGGACAGCGGGTTCGACGGTTCGCCGTAGGGCTGTTCGACCCGGTGCTGGTATCGGGCGCCGTCGTTCATGACAACGGTGACATCGGCCGGACGGCCGGACTTCGGGTATGACGCGTCGGCGGCGTCGTCGAGGGTGACCTCCACCTTGTTCATCAGAGCCTGTACCGCGATATTCGAGCGAGAATCTTCGCGGAAGTCGGTCAGGGTGACCCCGCCGCGGAGCAGCGCGACGGCGACGGTGAACGGCAGACTCAACTGTGCTTGGAGGATGGTGTCGAGCTCTCGTCCCGCATGTCGGGTGGCGATGGCGAACGTGCCGACGGTGACCGATGCGATGTCGGCCGGGTCGATGGTGTGGGTTTTGACCAGGTGAAGGGCGGCGTCGATTGCCCCGTGCAGGTGGCGGCAGCACGGGTAGGGCTTGACGTAGGTCTCGAGCAGCACCCACTTCTCCCCCAGGCCTCCCAGGAGGATCTCGGGATCCCAGTCGGTGCCCTCGGCTCCCGCGTAGGCGGCGAAGTATCCGTCTTTGCCTTCGAGGATCGTGGTCGGGCCCGTCAACCCTGCCTGGGCGAGATCTGCGCTGGTGATGCCGTCGCGGGCGGCCTTGCCGGGATGGAATCGCTTGATCTCCGCCGACTGGCCGAGGAATTCGAACAATCCGCTCGCATGTGAGCCGGCGATACCGAGGGTGTTCGCCACTCCGGTGACGTCGAGCTCGAGAAGGATCGCGACTGCGGCCGCGGCCCCGAAGACACCCGCGATGGCGGTGTTGTGGAAATGCCGGTTCCGGGTGGCCGGGTGACCGGCCGCGGCGATCCGGCAGGACAGTTCCATGCCGATGGCCGACGCGGTCAGCACACGGTCCCCAGTGATCCCCCGCTCCTGGGCGACCGCGAACACCGCCGGGAAGATCACCGAGGTGGGATGCATGCTTCCGGGGGTGTATCCCTCATCGGTCTCGATGCCGTGCCCGTTGGTTCCGTTGATCAGGGCGGCACCCAACGCGGAACTGCGGCCGTGACCGATCGCGGTCGCCGCAGTGCCCGGGTACATGCGGTGCACGTGCTCGCCGACTGCCCCGGACACCGCACCCGGCGAACTGGCAACAACACCGGCGAGGTGATCGAGCAGAAGCCGCCTGACGTGGTGATCCATCGCGTCGGGCAGCGGACGACCCTGCTGGGCGACGATCCACTCGGCAATGTTCCAGGTCAGGCGATCAGAGGAGGTCATGGGGTCTCCATCAGTAGGTCCGGGCCGCGATCCGAGAAGCCCCGTGGAGGCTCCGATCACATCGGCGTGTCTGCGTGACTCAAGTTACATACTCTATAGAGTGTTGTCTACTATCGATAGAAAAGCCGCCTGAATGCGCACATTCCGGTTCGGGCTGATAGACACTATGGAGTACAGAAAATAGAGTGGCGGTTTTTTGCTGCTCGGTTCGCTCCCGAAAGGAGCAGTCATGACGTCGAGTGACATGGGAGCCGCTCCTCCGGTGAGCCGGACGGAGTACGTCGCCGAGCGACTGAAGCAGGATGTCGCCTCCGGCGCGATCAAACCGGGCGAACTGATCAAGCAGACCGTGCTGGCCAAGCGGTACGGGGTCAGCGCCACACCCGTTCGGGAGGCAATGCGACTGCTCGCGGCCGACGGGGTCCTGAGCTATTCCCCACACAAGGGTGCGTCTGTACGGGAGATGACCCCGGACACCGCCCGCGATCTGTACCGGCTGCGGGCCGCCGCCGAACGTGAGGCCACCGTGATGGCGGTCGAACGGATGACACCAGCAGGGCTGAAGGCGATCAGGGAAAAGCACGCCGCACTCGACCAGGCGCAACGCGACGGCACCGCGACCGCGGCCGAACTGTCCCTGATGAACCGGGCGTTCCACTTCGCCATCTACAGCCAGACCTCTCCCCTGGTCGTCCAGCACATCGAACTGCTGTGGTCGAGACTGACACCCAGCACCACCGTGTGGCGGCACCCACCCGACGCCCACGAACTGGAAAAGGATCACGACCAGATCCTCGAGGCCATCGTTCGGAAAGACGCCCAGGGCGCCGGTGACTTCATGGCACAGCACATCCAGCGCGCCTACAAGATTCGGGAAAGCCAGCCCGAACTGCGCGCGGCCGGATCGGACGAGCGCGAAGACTTCGGGAATGCCTGAGGTCGCAAGGCGCCGAATCTCTTCTACTCACTCGTGAAGTCCTGGTTCGTCTCCCTCTGCCTCGTCACCGCCCTCCTCCAGGCGGTGTACGCGGCTGTGCGCGTGATGATCTCGTACCGAGCCCTCGAGCTCGGCGGTGACGGCGCGACCGTCGGAATCCTGACCGCGTTGTATTCGCTCGTCCCGCTCGTCGCAGCGATCCCCATCGGCCGGGCCGTGGACGGCAGGCACGCCGCCGCGGTACTGCGACTCGGCGCAGCGCTTTCCGTCGCCGCAGTCATCGTGATCATCACCAGTACTGACCTGGTCGTACTCGCCGTCGGCAGCATCCTGCTCGGATTCGGCCACATCCTGACCCTGGTATCCGGCCAGGGATACATACCGCTCATGTCCTCCCCCGATCAATACGACCGCAGATTCGGCGGCCTGACGGTCTGGATCTCGGTGGGACAGTCCATCGGCATTCCAGTGGCCGGCATCATCGCATCCCGCAGCCACGAAGGCCACGTCGAAACCACCGGCGCGCTACTCGCGATGCTGGTGCTCGCGGCACTCGCCGCCACCGCGAGCCTGACACCACACCTTCGGACACCCCAGACCGCGACACAGCGGAAATCCGCGGAGCCCATACGTCAGTCGACGATGGCGATGCTGTCCACCTCCGGTATGCGTCCCGCCGTCTTCAGCAGCTTGATAGTGCTGACCTCGATGGACCTAACCACCGCCTACCTGCCGGTGCTCGGAGAGCAGTACGGATTTTCCGTACTGACGGTCACCGCGATCCTGACTGCACGCGCGATCGCTGCGATCGTCTCCCGCATGTTCCTGACTCAGCTCCTCCATCTCGCTCCACGCCGGTGGTTGCTGATCTCCGGAACGCTGTGTTCTGCGTTGCCCGTCGCCCTCATCCCCGCCGTGCCTCAACCGATCGTCGTCGCCATCCTCATGTCAGTCGCCGGCTTCTTCTGGGGCCTCGCACAGCCTCTTACGATGACATGGGTCGCCGGACTAGTCCCTCCCTCGAACCGTGCATCGGCGCTCTCCCTGCGTCTGACCGGCAATCGGCTCGGACAAGTCTTCATCCCACTCACCGCAGGTGCAATCGCTGGCTCTGCCGGCGCCGACGCCGTCTTCGTGCTGACCGGTGGGCTCCTAGCCGGGGCGGCAATCTCGACCTGGCGGGCGCTCGCGAGAGGCTGACATACGAGTTTCCAGTGCCGGCAACGATCGGCGTGAAGCGTTGGCCCAGTCGCGGGCGCGATCATCCACTCGTTCTACAACACGAATACCGCAATTCGACACGTGCACATGTGTACCAACTCCCCGTACCGAATTTCGATCCCAGGCATCCGCGACGGCGAACGCCGCGATATAGATCCTTCGTCGAGTTCGGCTTGGGTTGGCACTGTTCGTACGGATGGGGCAGCGCCCCAGGCCGATCAATGAGTTACGTGCACACCGACATGCACGCCACACTGGCCGTCGCCGTTGGTCCTCGTAGAAGCTGATGGGGACGGTGCGCTCGCCTTGGATACCTTGCTATGCGCGTGTTGAAGTAGACCGTCTTCTGCGAGAGGGCCGAGTCCCCTCCGCCGCAACCGGACTCAGCTCGCTGCGGCCTCAGAGTTCGTCGCGATCAGGTCGAGTGTGATGTCGACGATGAGGTCTTCCTGTCCGCCGGCGAGGCCGCGGCGGCCGACCTCGAGGAGGATGGTGCGCACGTCGATGCCGTACCGCTGGGATGCGGCTTCGGCATCGTTTCGGCGACGGATTCGGCGTAGCGCACTGCGGCCGAGGTCATGATGTCGAGGTTTCCGGCGTAGGCCGGCAGGTAGTGGGCGGTCAGGACCTGTTGCTTGAGTCGGTAGCCCGGCACGTAGGTCGCGACGTGGTCGACCATCGTCTGGATCGAGTCGCGGACCGCGTCGGGGGTGGCCGGGTCGGGGGCGGAGATCAGGCACAGGACGGTATCGCGCATGATCAGCGGCGGGTCGGCCGGGTTGAGGACGATGATGGCCTTGCCGCGGCGGGCGCCGCCGACGGTTTCGATGGCGGGGAGGTGGTTTCGGTGAACTCGTCGATGTTCGCGCGCGTGGCCGGTCCGGCGGACTTCGAGGCGATGGAGGCGACGATGTCGGCGTAGGCGACCGGTGTCACGCGGGAGACGACTGCGACGATCGGGATGGTGGCCTGACCGCCGCAGGTGACCATGTTGACGTCACGCTCGGGTGGTCGAACTCGGTTGAGCGTGTGTCGCAGTGGCCGCCAGGATGCGAAGGTGCTCCGCAGCCGACTCGCGAGCCTCGCCGACGATCTAGTCGAGGTCATAGCATCGGAAGCTGGCGCCGGCCACGCCGGTAAGGGAACAGGCGCCGACCTGGACCAGCACGTCGACCGGTTCCGCCCGATTGCCTGGGAGTCGGCCGGCGACGTCCTCTCACAAGAAATCGACCGGGCGATCAGCGAGCGCTGACCCTCTTCCGTGCAGGATCAGGTCTGCACACCTCTCGCCGATCATGATTGCGGGCGCGTTGGTGTTGCCACCAGTCACGCTCGGCATGATCGACGCGTCGGCGACTCGCAGTCCGTCGATTCCGCGCACTCGGAGCTGCGGGTCCACCACCGCCCGCTCGTCGACACCCATCCGGACCGACCCGACCGGGTGATAGACGGTGTGGATGCGATTCGGCAGTTCTTCGCGCAACGCTGCTTCGTCGGTGAATTTCGCACCCGGAATGAGTTCGCCCTCGTTGTCGCCGGTTCCCGCCATGATCTCGCGGACCATGTTGATGCCCTCTAGAAGCACCTCGGCGTCCTTGGACACCGTCAGATACGCCGGATCGATGAGTGGTGCGGCCGTCGGATCTGCTGAGGCCAACCGAACGGTCCCCCGGCTCTCCGGGTAGATGAGCGCTGGGAAGACGCTTTGACCTGGTTTTTTGGTAGTAGGAATGACTCGCTTGTCGGAGTCTTGATTCGGCGACGGATATACCCAGTAGAGGCTGAGTAGTTGCAGGTCGGGAATCTCGCGCGCACGCGAGGTGCGCACGAATGCGACTGATTCGAATGAGGAACCCGCCGCCCACGTCGATCCCGGATGAACCCGTTCAGCCGCCAGTCCACGCATGAAGTACGGCGCCGTCGGCTTGCGCAACGCTGATTTCATCTTGAACGACAGGGGAACGAAGAGGTGGTCGTGCAGGTTGTCGCCAACCGGCAAATCTGCGTTGACGGCGATGCCGTGCCCCTTCAGGTGCGCGGCAGGGCCGATCCCGGACAGTTGCAAAATCTGAGGCGACCCGTACGCGCCAGCCGATACGACGACCTCGCGCGACGCTCCGATCACCTGCTTGCCGCCTTTGACCAGGGTTTCCACGCCCGTGGCGCGGGAGCCTTCGATGACGACCTTCGTCACCGTCGCATCCGTGAACACGGTGAGATTGGGCAACGGAGCTTCGTGCAGGTAGCCCTTGGATGTGGAGTACCGCAGACCTTTCGAGGCGCTCTGTTGAAAAACTGCGACACCTTCCTGGCTCTCGCCGTTGTAGTCGTCGAGCTTCGGCACACCCAGGCGGGTCGCGGTGGCGTCCATGAACGCGCGCGCCGCGTCGGTGATGATGTGCTGGCGAGTCACCTTGATCGGACCGCCGGACCCACGCAATTTGCTCGCGCCGTCTTCCCAGTCCTCCATCCGCTTGAAGTACGGCAGGACGTCGTCGTAGGCCCAACCTTTGCAGCCTTCGGCGGCCCAGTCGTCGAAGTTTTTCTTGTTGCCCCGGACGAAGAGCATCCCGTTGACCGAGCTCGATCCGCCGAGTACCCGACCGCACGTCATAGGGATCTTGCGGTCGAGCGCGTTGCGCTGCGGTGTCGACTTGTAACCCCAATCGAACAGCTTCTTCAGCTGCGGCGTCGAGTGCATGACGTTGATCGCACCCGGGATCTGGAAGAGCATCTTGGCCCAGCCCTTGTTGTCCACTCCACCCGCTTCGAGCAGCACGACGGACGCGCCGCTTTCGGCGAGCCTGCGGGCGACCGCACAGCCCGCGCTGCCCGCTCCTACAACGACGTAGTCGGCCTCCGTCATGCCTTTGTTCTCCGTTCGCGAGTCGACGCAAAACGACACCCGACCACAGGATATTCGCCGCGCACCGTCTGCAACACGGTCACAACGTTGTGGCATGAGGGAAATGAAGCGTTCGTGAGACAAAGTCGGCAGATGAAGCCGGAACTGAGGACCTACACAAGCTCGGGGGGTGGCGCATCGTGTCGGACCGAGACGGCAAGATGGAATCAGAGCAACAGGACGGGAAGACCTGTTTGCCACCAAAAGGCGGGCCGTAACCAGGTCCTGTGGCTATTCTCACCGAAACCCGTTCAGACGCAGTTCGACTCGGAGTCGCCGAGATCGAGAAACGCTTCGGACATTACGCCTGATCAGGACGAGAACCTTGCCCAGGTATCCGATCGATGCACATCAGTGGATGCAGGACAATGCCTCTAAATTGGCCCGCATTCGCGAGACCGCGGAACGCACGCGCGAAGCGGTCGAATCCGTCCGGGGAAGGGCTGCCAGCGGCGACGGTTCAATCGAAGCAGCGGTGTCCGCTCCGGAGATTTGAATCTCTGCTGGTCATCCGTGCTGATGACTACGCGTGTGATCACGGCGAATAGGCGTGCCCCGAGCGGGAGGGTGCATGTTGGACGCATCGACCAACGCCGATGCGGCACCACCGTCCACTGCGCCGAGACTCGCTACCACGATGAACCCGTTACACCCCGACGTGCGGTTCGCCGCGCGGATCAGACGGTTCGCGGCATGCTCGCGATGACGGTGTGGGTGTTCGACCGCGTCCTCGACGGAGTGCCCGGGCCCGGGCCGCCGCCGACCTGAGTCAGCCGGCCCCTTCGACGTACGACGCCAGGTTGTCCAGCGAGGAGGCGATCCCGGCCTCGTGTGCCGCTTGGTCGATGCCGAGTGGCACGTCCGTGGCAGTGACGGTCACCTCGGTCCCGTCACCGGCGGCAGCGAGGTGCCAGGTCATCGTCATGGTGCCCGCGTACGACGGGTTGTCAGCTAGAAACACCGCCCGCTGCACCACGCGCTCCGGTGGCACCAGATCGGCGAATTCGACATCGACGATATCCGTCGCATCCGACGTCTTGCCGGGACTGTCGGCGGGGTCGAGGTAGGTCAGGACCATCCGGAACCCGCCGCCGGGCCTAGGATCCCACCGCTCGACCCGCCCGCGCATGCCGTCCGGCGGCAACCAGGCCTGAAGGGAGTCCCGGTCGAGGAGGGCGCCGTAGACAGTCTCCGGTGGTGCCGCGATCACCCGGCTGGCGCGGTCGGTCCTGTCCATCGCCCAATTCTAAAGCCCAGGAGATTCCATAGGTGGACCCGCAATCTCAACGATGTCACCTAACGAGGGAGCGGGTCGTGCACCGGCCCCTCACCCCAAGGGTGCTCACCGTGTCCTCGACCGGCCGCGCACCGACTCCGCGGCCGGTCGAGGGGGACATCATGCACCACGGGTGAGGTCACCCGGTGCCGACGCTCCCCGGGCCTGTGCCAGCATCCGGGCCAACGCCACCGTTGCCGTCGACACCGCAGCCACAACCGCGACAACGCACACGAACGTCGCAGGGACGGTGGAATACTCAAACAGCCCGGCGGCGCCCACCGGCGGCCGTCGCCATCAACGCACCCACAGGCAGCAACCCCGCAAGCCTCCGCATTGTTCCCGCGCGCTGATCATCGGCCGCCGCGGCCGCGGCTTCGTACCCCTGCTCGTCGAACGCGCCGCCACTCGCGCGCTCGACGAATCCCTGACCATCACACCGTCCACGGCGTACCCGACAGTCCCCGAGGCGCCGTGACCACCGGCTCCGACACACCATCGAGCGGAGGGCGCCGAGGACGACCGCCTCCGCCTGCAGCCGCTCGGCCACGCCGGTAGCAGCGGTCGGCTGCTCTCGATGTGCGTGTGGACGCGTCTTGTCGACCCGTGTGGAGAGGATCTCGATTTCCGCATTCAGCATCTCGAGAAAGGTAGGTGCCTGCGCCGCGGGCTACGTCGGCAAGGTGCCAGCGCGGTGACACCGTGCAAACCGCCGACGCCTACTCGAGCCCGGGCAGAGGCGGGTGCCGGCATCCACCCTGCCACTCGCCGATGTACCCGGCGAAACCCGTGCATTCACACCACGGCGGGACGACAATTCGAAGATGAACGCAGCCACTGAAGATCAGCACATCAGTGTGGTGCGACAACGTTTGGCCCGGCGGTTTCCGACGATGGACTCCGGCGTGATCAACCAGGCCATCGACACCGCTCACCACAAGTTCGACGGACGACCAGTACGTGACTTCGTTCCGTTGCTCGTCGAACGCGCCGCCATCAGGGCCCTCACCGGCGACACTTGACGGATCTCCGCCACTTCGCGGACGGGAACGCACGAATTTCGTGCGCGTTCGTCGAATCACACACCGGCGAAGAAACTCCAAGGCCATTCGACTCCGCAGTCCGGTGCCAAGATCTGTCGGGAGGTGCCGTCACCGCCGGCGGCTGGACGCTCATCCCACACCTGTTCAGACGGGTTCGGTGTCGGACTCTTCGTCGTCGAGATCTTCGCTGTCGCGGAAGATCAGATTGCCGTCGTCGAGGGCGATCGCCCACCGCCGGGAGAAGGCCCAATCGCGTCCGTACGCCTTCGGGCTGAGGCCGCCCGAGTCGGCGAAGTCCTCGATGATCACTCCCGACGCGAGGGGCCACTGGTCGGCCGGAAGTTCCGCGTCGAGGGAGTGGGGGGTTCTCACCCGTGTTCCGACCGAAAACCGTCGCCGTCGCCCGCTCTTGGGATCAGGGTTCATCGACATGCGTCTTCCCGTTCCGCTCGGTGATGTCGCAGGGTGTCATCACATTCCACAGCTTTCCAGGCCATCGCCGCAGCCCCACGACGAGGCCGAGCATACGGGCCGATTCGTGGCTACGCGCGAGTAGCGAACTGGCGCAGCCGCTCGACGCCGGTGCTTATCGGCCGTGTTCGGGCTGGGGTGCGATGGGGTTGCCCTGTCAGCGGGTCGAGTCGGGCACGCGGTCCCCGCGCATCACCAGAGACGCCGGGCCCGACGGTGGCGCCCGGTCCGATCGCCGAGGCGGGCAATGCCACACTGTGCGGGCCGAGGGTGGCGCCGGCGCCGAGGGTGACGGTGTCCATGCTCATGATCCGGTCGTGGAACAGGTGGGTTTGCACGACGCAGCCGCGACTCACGGTCGCGCCGTCACCGAGCGTGACCAGGTCGGCCTCGGGCAGCCAGTACGTGTCGCACCAGACGCCGCGCCCGATGGTCGCACACATCGCCCGCAGCCACAGGTTCAGCACGGCGGTACCGGTGGCGGCGCGGGCGAACCACGGCGCGGCGACCGTTTCGACGAACGCGTCGGACACCTCGTTGCGCCAGACGAACGAGCCCCACAGCGGGTGTTCGACGACGCCGATGCGGCCGACGACGATTTACTTGGCGGCCGCCGCGATGCCGCCGGCAACGGCGCCGGCGACGAGGAGTACGAGCCCGGACAGCATTGCTGCCCACCCGAGCGTGATGATCATCGGGATCAGCCGGCAGGTTTCGATCAAGGCTCGGGCGACCCGCAGGCGGGTCGGGGGATCGAAGGTTCGCGACGTCGCGGCGTCGGTGGCCGAACGGCGCAGCCGGACCGCAGGGCTACCCAGCCACGACGAACCGGATTTGCCCTTCTTGTCCGGGGTGGCCGAGAGCACCGCGACCAGACCGTTCTTCGGCACGGTGCGTCCGGGGCCGGTCATGCCGGAGTTGCCGAGGAATGCGCGTTTGCCGATCTTGGCGGGCTCGATGCGCAGCCATCCGCCGCCGAGTTCGTAGCTGCCGACCATGGTGTCGTCGGCGAGGAACGCGCCGTCCGCAACGGTGGTGTATCACGGCAGAACCAGTGCCGTGGAGATTTCGGTGTTCTTACCGACCTTGGCGCCGAGCAGCCGCAACCGGAGCGGGGTCAGCAGGCTGGCGTACAGCGGGAACAGGAAGGTGCGGGCGGAGTCCATCAGCCGCTCGGTGGACCACGCCTGCCAGCCGATCCGGCTGCGCACCGGGTGATAGCCCTCGCGCAGGCCGAGCCCGAGCAGGCGCACCACGACGACGGTCATCCCCGCGAACAGGGCGAGGGCGAGGACGGTCGGGGCCGGGAGCATCGGCAGTGCTGTCATCAGGGCCGCGCCGAGCGTGTCCGTGTCGCGGATCCACCACCCGAGCAGGACGAGACCGCCGGCAAGTGCGAGCAGGGGCATCGCCGCCACCGCGAGGAACGTCAGGCCGTAGACGGGTACCCATTTCGAGGCACGCGGCGGCCGGTCCTCCGGCCAGGGGTGTACCGCCTTGCCGACCTTGACTGCGGGCGAGCCCGCCCACCGCTGACCTGCCGAGACTTTCCCGGTGACCGCGGACCCCGGTGCCACCTCCGCGTGGGCGCCGATGCGGGCGCCGGGAAACAGCGTCGAGCGGGCACCGACCGCTGCCCCGGCTCCGACGCGGATCGATCCGATGTGGATGACGTCGCCGTCGATCCAGTACCCGGACAGGTCCGTCTCGGGTTCGATCGAGCAGCCCTCGCCGAGTTCGATCATCCCGGTGACCGGGGGGCAGGGTGTGCAGGTCCACTCGCGGACCGATGTTGGCGCGGAGCGCCCGCGCGAAGTAGACCATCCACGTGGCGCCGGAGAGGTTCGCCGCCCCACTTGCCTCGATCAGCCGCTCGGCCGCGACCTCGGTGGTGGCGGCACGGTCGCGCAGTGGATGCACGCGAACGCCAGCGTGTTCCGGGAGCGCGATGGGGGTGATGCTGGCGTCGAGGTAGACGACGAACGTCACCGCGCAGATACCGACGAGGAGAAGGGGCCGGCACACGCCAGCGTCTGGATGCGAAGTCACGAAGTCAGCGTAGGTTCGCTGACCGTAAGCGACTACTCCGCAATCTTTTTCACTGCGCTCGATTGAATTTGACTATCGAGCACAGTGAGCAGGCGTGAGAAGGTTCCTATCGCGCGGGCCCACTCCCCCTATCGTCGCTGCACGCGACCGCCCGGCGCGGGTCAGGTCGGGAGTTGGCGGTGTGGTGTTCACCGCACCGTCACCCATGGCTGCTGTGGTGTCTCCGGAAACACGGAACAACCGAGGAGATGCGGGTGTCGCGGATAAGACTCGAAGGTGTGTCGAAACAGTTCGGCAACGCGCAGGTGGTGCGTGATGTCGACCTGGACATCGCCGACGGAGAGTTCATGGTTCTTCTCGGACCGAGCGGGTGCGGGAAGTCGACGCTGCTGCGTCTGATCGCCGGACTCGAGAGCCCGTCGTCGGGCCGCATCCTATTGGGCGAGAACGACATCACCAGGACACCACCGCGACAGCGGGACGTTGCGATGGTCTTCCAAAGCTATGCTCTGTACCCGCACCTGACCGTCGCGAAGAATATCGGCTTCCCTCTGCGTGCCCGCAAGATGTCGAAGGCCGAGATCCGCGAACGGATCACGACCGTGGCGTCGGCGCTCGGTCTGCAAAGCCATCTGGACCGGCGCCCGGCCCAGCTTTCCGGTGGGCAACGTCAGCGGGTGGCCCTGGCCCGGGCGATGGTCCGCGACCCGGGGGCGTTCCTCATGGACGAGCCGCTGTCGAATCTCGATGCCGGGTTGCGCAGCGCGACCCGCACCGAGCTCATCGACCTGCACCATCGCCTGAGATCGACGTTCCTCTACGTCACCCACGACCAGGTCGAGGCGATGACGATGGCGACACGAATCGCACTGCTGAACAACGGAAGGATCGAGCAGGTCGGTACACCGACCGAGCTGTACGACACTCCGCGATCGACGTTCGTCGCCGCCTTCCTCGGCGCGCCACCGATGAACCTGTTCGAGGCAACAGTGATCGACCGGGCCGGGGAACTCCACCTCGTCGCCGACGGCGTCGACGCACCCCTCGGGCTGTCCGCCGACTCGGCGACCGGACCACAGAAAGTGACCGCAGGCATCCGGCCGGAACGCATCCGGCTGAACGGCACCGATGCCCAACTCCGCGGTGTCGTCACCGCATCGGAGAACCTGGGCAGCGAAGAGATCCTGCACGTCACCGTGGGCGGCACCGTCATTCGCGTCCGCGCTCCGCGCCCGGTTCCCGCCCAGGTCGGCGACGCCGCCGCGCTGAGTGTCGGTCCCGCCGACATTCAACTCTTCGACCCCGGGACCGGCCGCCGGCTGGTCTGGCACGTTCCTCACGAACACGGGGCATCTCCACGCGATGCCTCGCTGTCGGTGGCATGAGCACCGGCATGTTCACGAGCCCCGCCCACACACGAACAACAGGAGAAACCACAGTGAAGAAGACCCTGCCCGGGCTGGGCGCGCTGGTGACCAGCGCGTTGGTCCTGACCGCCTGCGGCGGACTCGGCACCACAACCACGGATTCCGCGCCGAGCAGCACAGATCCGGTGCCGGAACTAGCGCCGGACCAGAACGTGTCGATCGTGTTCGAAAGCTACAACTACGGTATGGCGGGAGCGTGGACCGACACCTTCAACGCCCTGATCGACGACTTCACCAAGCAGAATCCGAACATCCACGTCACGGCGCAGAAGCCGCAGGGCAACAGCCCCAACCCGGCCACCGACACGATCTCGAGCATCCAAAGCCAGACGGTGGCCGGATCGCCCCCGGACGTCGCGCAGCTCGGATTCAGCGACCTCGACTTCACGATCCACCAGCTCGGCGCCCACTCGCTCGACGACCTCGTCGGCACGGACGCCGTGCAGAAGAACTTCGACGGCGCGAAGTACCCGTACGCCCCGACCGCGCGCACCCTGGGCGACTGGGAAGGCTCCACCTACGGCGTGCCCTTCGTCTTCTCGACTCCCGTGTTCTATTACAACGCATCGCTGTTCGAGCAGGCCGGACTCGACCCCGCGGCACCACCGAAGACGTGGGACGAGGTCGCGGCCGCTGCGGCCGCGATCACGACGAAGACCGGCAAGGGCGGCGTCTACCTGGACTGCCTGACCAAGACCGCGAAGGACTGGTGCTTCCAGAGCCTCGTCCGGTCCAACGGCGGACGGGTCATCGCCGAGGACCGATCGTCGCTCACGTTCGCCGCCGACCCCGCGGTGCAGGTCGCGGACATGGCGCAGAACCTGGTCCAGTCGGGATCAACCCCCAAGCTCAGCCAACAGCAGGGCTACGAGGCCTTCGCCCGCGGAGATATCGGCATGATCCTCGAAACGAGCGCGATCCAGGGCACCTTCGTCAAGGGCGCCAAGGACAAGTGGGACCTGCGCGCCACCACGATGCCCACCTTCGCCGGCAAGACCCCCGTTCCCACCAACTCCGGCGCCTCCCTCTTCACCTTCGCATCCGACCCCGCCAAGCAGCGCGCCTCGTGGGAACTGATCAAGTTCCTCACCAGCGAGCAGGCCTACACCAAGATCGCGCAGGGCATCGGCTACCTCCCGCTGCGCACCGGACTCGTCGACGACCCGGCCGGGCTGCAGGACTGGGCGCAGAAGAACCCGCTCGTGACTCCCAACCTCGCGCAGCTGAAGTTGATGGAGCCGTGGATCTCGATGCCCGGCAACAACTACCTGCAGATCCGCGACGGCATGATGGACGCCGTCGAGGCGGTCGTCTACCAGGACGCCGACCCGAAATCCACCCTCGACGCCGCCCAGAAGCAGGCCACCGCGCTTCTGCCCACCCAGTGACCCCCGCAGACGTCACGGTGATTCACCTGACGGACACCCACATCCGCGCCGCCGGCGACCTCGTCCACGGCACGATCGACACCCTCGACAACCTCATCCGCACACTCGACCGCATCGTCGGATCCCGCCAACGCGTGGACGCGGTGGTGCTGTCGGGCGATCTCAGCGACAACGGGGCGCCGGAGGCCTACCGGCGGTTGCGGGAGGTCGTCGAGCCGGCGGCCGCCCAACTCGGTGCGCAGATCGTCTACGCGATGGGCAATCACGACGACCGCACCGCGTTCCATACCGAACTGCTCGGACTCGACTCCGCCGGCGGCGATCTCGAAGCCCCGTACGACGCGGTCCACGACATCCACGGTCTCCGGGTGATCGTGCTCGACAGCACCACACCCGGGAGGCACGAGGGTCGGCTGACCGACGAGCAGCTGGCATGGCTCGACGACGAACTGTCCCAGCCCAGTGAGCGGGGAACGCTCCTCGTCCTTCACCACCCACCGCTTCCGTCCCCGGTCGCCACGGTGAACTACCTTCGCCTCCAAGATCCCCACCGGCTCGAGGCCGTTCTGGTCGGCTCCGATGTGCGGATGATCCTCTGTGGGCACTCCCATCTGACGAGCTCGGGGGCGGTGGCGGGGATCCCGGTGTGGGTCGGTCCGGCCCTGTCCTACCGGGTGGACCCGATCGCGGCGGTGGGCAGTCACCGCGGCGTCGCCGGCTACGGGTTCAGCCGGATCGATGTCCTCGAATCCACGGTGGTCGCCACCGCGGTCGAGGCGACCCCGGCCGAGTCGGTCTACGACATACCCGAACAGGACATGCTCGCCCGATTGCATGCCCTCGCGCTGCGGGCGGGATGAGGGAAACATCGTGTTCGTTGCCGTACCGGACCTTGCCGACGCGACAACACCGGTCCGGGAACCGGTGACGGTGCCTGCCATCCGTACCCACCCGCTCCGGAGGGTGGTGCGGATGGCCGAGCCGTACCTGTACCTGGCACCGGCGGTCGCGCTGCTGGTCGTGTGGACATACCGCCCGCTCGTTCAGGCGGCCCAACTCTCCACCTACTCCTGGAACCTGCTTCCGACAACCGCCATGGTTCCCGTGGGCACCGACAACTACCGTCGGCTGCTGGAACTGCCGGCGGTCGGTGACTCCGTGTGGCGGACGGTCGTCCTCATCGTCGGTCTGCTGCCGTTCACACTCGTGCTACCGGTGGTCGTCGGATTCGCCACCCGCGGCGTGCACGGACGAGCCCGGGCGATCTACCAGAGCCTGATCTTCGCACCCTTTCTCGTCGCCCCGGTCGCGAGCGCGGCCGTGTGGCAATGGCTCCTCGACCCTGGTGCGGGGATCGTGAACCGAGTGCTGGGCTCGGACACCAACTGGATCCACGAACCAGCGACGGCGCAATGGGTGATCCTCGCGATCACCGGATGGCATTTCATGGGTTTCGCCGTGCTGGTGGTCTCTGCCGGAATGGCCGGCATCAGCGGGGACTACGCCGAGGCCGCACAGGTCGACGGGGCGACGCGGCGACAGATCGACTGGTGGATCACGCTGCCGCTGTTGTCGCCCACCCTCGTGTTCCTCGGACTGATGACCGTTCTGCTGAGCACGCAGTGGACCTTCCCGCTCATCGACACCCTGACCCAGGGCGGACCGTCACAGGCGACCACCAACATCTACTACCTGTTGTGGGACTACGGGTTCCACAGCTTCGACGCGGGCCTGAGCGCAGCCGCGGGAATCATGCTCTTCGCCGGATTCGGTCTCGTTGCGGGTGTTCTCGTATGGATCTCGGAAAGGATCTCGTTCCATGACGACTAGCGAGTCAGCCGTACCCGAGCCGTTGTGGCGGCGGGCTCGCGGACATGTCGTCCTCGTCGCCATCGCCCTCGTGTGCGCATTTCCCATCTACTGGCTGCTCGCGACGTCACTGCGGCGGCCCGATGACGTCGGCTCCCTCTCCCCCGTTCCGTGGCCGCTGTCGTTAGGCAACTATGTGGACGCGACCGAGAAGGTCGACGTGATCCGCCTGCTCGCCAACACGTTCGCCGTCTCAGGCGTCTCGGCGGCTGGTCAGCTCCTCGTGGCTCTGCTTGCCTCGTACGCGTTCGCGATGTATTCGTTCCGCTTCCAACGGCTGCTCTACCTTGCGTTCGTCGGAACCTGGTTGGTGCCGTTCCAGGTCACGATGCTCCCCAACTATGTACTGCTGTACCAAATGGGACTGATCAACAACCTCGTCGGTGTGATCGTGCCGACGCTGTGCTCCGCGCTGGGTGTCCTGATGCTCCGGCAGCACATGGCCGGCTTCCCGAAAGAACTGGTCGCGGCGGCCAAGCTGGACGGCCGTTCGTCGTGGTCGATTCTCTGGACCGTCGTGGTACCGAATCTGCGTCCCGCGCTGGCGGCGCTGTCGATTCTGCTGTTCATCAATGCCTGGAACGAATATTTCTGGCCCGCGGTGGTCCTGCAGCGCAGCAACGCCGTCGTTCAGTTGGGGCTGAGGAGCTTCATGGGAACCGAGGGCAACGACTGGGGGCCGATGATGGCCGTCGCCGGTCTGGCGTGCCTGCCGGTGTTCGTCCTCTATGTCGTCCTCCAGCGGCACATCGTCAACGCGTTCGTCCGATCCGGACTGAAATAGGCCTCCGAATACGGCGGAGCCTGCGCCCACCGATTCGGGCGCCGGCTCCGATGCGTACGGTCAGCCGAATCGCATCCTCATCGCTCTCCGCCGCGAAGTGGACGGCTCCCGAATCCGCTAGTACGTGACGGATCTGGAGGTCGGACGACGTGGGGTACACCGGCACGACGACCGCCCCGACCGCCAGGGCGGCGACATCGAGCAGCGCCGACTCGAGGCTCGTTCGCCCGAGTACCGCGATCCGGTCCCCGGCCCGCACCCCTCGCTCCATGAGCGCGGACGCCAGGGCCCGCGTGCGCTCCGCGACGTCCCCGCAAGTCAACTCCTCCCCGTCCACACCGGCGCACAACGTGATCCGATGCGGGGCGGCAGCGGCTGCGGCGCTCACCACAGAATAGAGCCCGATCTCGTCCGACAATTCGAGGCCATCTCGGGAGAAGGAAGTATTCATGCCGAGAATTGTTCGGCAGTCACCGAATCATGGCAACAACTATAAAACAAAGGCGCGAACGAGTAATTCTATCGCCGAAAATCAAATAGCGACCAGGCCGCGCTCGCCGCGTTCCAATTCCTCGAAATTGTCGATGCAGTCGAGGAAAGCGAAGACGGCAGGATTCGCCTCGACCGTCCGCCACACCGCATACAGATCGATCGTCGGAATCGGATCGAATAATTTCACCGCCACTGAACTCGCGCCCATCGCACCGAGACCGCCCGAACTCGCGCGCGGCAGCGACGCGAATCCGACCAGCGGCTTGACCGACACCATGTGCGCGGTCGCGCCCGGGTCATCGGCGGTCTGAGCGACGTCGAGCGAGATCCGGCTGTCGGACGCCGCCCCGAAGATCGAGTCGTACATGGCCGGGCATTGATCGCGCGAGAAAATCACACATGCCTGGTTCGCCAACTCGGCGAACGGCACAGCCGACCGTCCTGCCCAGCTGTGCCCCTTGCCCACGACGGCCACGAGCGGAATCTTCCGCAGGACCAGCCGGTACCGGAAGTCCGCCGTCCGCGGATGCCCGTACACGAGCGCGACGTCGAGTGTCCCGTCCGCGAGGTCCGCGAGTTGGGGACCGGTCCGCTTCTCCCACAACGACACCACGACGTCGGGGTGCACAGCACTCATTTTGGCGAGTGCAGACGGCAGCACGTGCCGGCTTGCCGGCATGTTGTATCCGATGTTCAGGGTTCCCGAGCGACCTTCCGCGGTAGCCTTCGCGATTTGCGCGGCCTTCTCCATCTGGAAGACGATCAGCCGGGCCTGGGCCTCGAACTCCTGACCCGCGGAGGTCAACTTGACCTCGTGCGAATTGCGTGCGACGAGTCGCACCCCGAGAGATTTCTCCAGCTTCTGCAGTTGTGCACTGAGCGACGGCTGGGTGAGATGCAACCGCGAAGCGGCCCGTCCGAAATGTAGTTCCTCGGCGATGGTGATGAATGAAACGAGATGTCTGAACTCCATAGGTCACTCCTCGACGCCATGCGCCGCCTCGATGTCCGGTAGCTCGTGCTGCAAGGCTAACGAGGAGTCGTAACTGCGAGTGAACTGCGGAAACACGGTGAGAACCGCGAACGTGAGCGATGCATGAACGAGGCTGGGCCTCATGTCACATGAGTATGCGCGATTGACTCGTCGCGACCGATTGTAGTTCTCGATGACAGGAAAATGCCGAGAAAGGTACCAACGGCGAGTCTCCCGAGAGCCAAGTCGCTCGGCAGGGGGCGCGAAGCGTCGAGCGGACCGACTCCGCGATGTGCGCGTCCAACGGATGCGCCGCGCCGAGCATCCGCCAGACAGTTGCCGGGTCAGTGCCACCGAGACGGGTGCTGTGTTGTCGATGGTCGGGTTCGTGGACTTCCTTGGCGAGTTCATCGATGGGTATCGCGGAGGTGGTGGTGCCGATGATCGCGTCCGGTCGCGCTGATGACGGCGTGAGATCTTGTCCAGATCGGCCATCACTTCAACTTTTCGGGTTGCGGCTCCGCGAGGAGGGGCGGGGTTCGCCTGGAGAACGTCGCCCGCGGTGAGTTTTCCCATCGCCTCCGGTCTGTACTGGTGTGAGTGGAAACGAAGCGTGCGGGAGCGGTCGATACGCCCGCGTGACGCCGACGAGCAGGTACTTCAGGCGAACGGTGTACCGCTTCATGAACGACAAGGAGAAAGTCTCATGACATCGACACCACCCTCCACGGGAACCTCCAACGCGACACCGGCGCCGACCGGCGGAACCACGAAGAAGGCCAGAGTCGCCGGACTCGTCGTCAGCGCCCTCGTGGTGCTGTTTCTCCTGTTCGACTCGCTCATCCACATCGCGAACACCCAAATGGTGCGCGAGGCGATGGCCGAGCTGGGCTTTGCCGAGAACCTCAACCGTGTCATCGGGGTCGTTCTGCTGGTGTGCCTGATCCTCTACATCGTGCCTGCCACGTCCATCCTGGGCGCGGTGCTGTTGACCGGATACCTCGGTGGAGCGGTCGCTACCAATATGCTCACCGAGCAGCCGATCGTCAGCACCACCCTGTTCCCGATCTATGTCGGCATCTTCGTGTGGGGCGGCCTGTACCTGCGTGACGCTCGGGTGCGATCGATCATGCCTGTCCGACGCGCCTGAACCACCAACCCCCGCCCGGCAGCGAATGCCATGGACACCGAACGGAATCGAACGTCATGTGATCGCGGCGTCACGCAATTCGGCGTATGAATCTTCCATCGCCACCGCCAGCCGGGCAACGTCGGGCAGAGCCTCGGGGTCTGTGCAGAGCCCGATACCGATGATCCCGGCGCAGGAGATCGCCGAGATCCGCAGCGCGTGGTGAGCGGCGGGCTCCGAGGAGGAGAACAGCCGCTCGACCCGGCGTCCGGAAACGCTGACCGGCGCGGGCGGGCCGGGAACGTTAGAGATCGAAAGGCTGAACTCGCGCGCGCTGCCGGCGAGTCGCTTTGCGGCTTCTTCGACGCGTTTCACGCGTCCGAGAGCGTGGAAGAGATCGAACAGCTCTTCGGCGTCGTCGAGGCGTTTGCGCTTGCTGGTCTCGGTGTTGATCCGGTCGAGTCGCGTCAGCGGATCCGCCTCGGCGAGCGGCAGATCGACGTTCAGGAAAGAATCACGGTTTCCGAGTTCGCCCGCTCCCTCATCCCGGTGGTGCAGGCTGACCGGAACTTGAGCACGCAGCCGCGGCAAGCCCGTTTCGCCGGCGCTGAGCCAGCTGCGCAGGCCGCCGGCGACGATGGCGAGGAGTACGTCGTTGACGGTTGCGTGAGTGGGGCGCGCGGCGCCGATTGCCTTCAGCTCCGGGAGCGGGGCAATGACGAATGCAAGCTCGCGGGCGGCACTGATCGGGCGGTCGAAGGGCGAGTGCGATCCGCGATGGCCGAGCTCACGACGCACAACCGCAGGCATCCTCAGCGCCTCGTCGACCCGCGACCGCTGCGGCGAAGCGGCGCGAAGGCCCGGTCGCGATTCTCGCGGGGGCGGTTCGAGGTGCTGATCCCAGAGCATGTCGTCCAGGAATCGAACCGCGCTGATCCCGTCGGCCATCGCGTGATGGATCCGGACCGCGATCGCTTCGCGCCCGTCGCCGAGTGGGCCGATCAGATCGAACGTCCACAGTGGGCGCTCGTGGTCGAGGTGCTCGGACATCAGCTTGCTGACGGCCCGCCACAGATCGTCGCGCGAGGCACACCCGGGCTCTTCCCGGCGCCGGACGTGGTCACTGATCTCGAACGCGGTCGCGTCGACCCAACGCGGCTCCGGTCCCGAGGTGTCGATCCGTTGCGTCGCTCGCGGCTGGCTCGAAAGCCGCTCCGACACCACGGTTCGCAGAGCCTCGACGTCGAGCGGGGAGATGGCCGGCTCGAGAACTACCAGCTTGAGCGTGTGGCCGGTTATCACCGCCGATTCGAGCCCCAGGATATGTGCGTCATCGGCGGACAGCCGATCGGGATCCTCGCGGCTCACCTCGGCAAGTCTATTCGGGTCTGCACCTTTTCGAACCAGGAACGCCGGTCTCGCAGCTCAGCACGGACGCGGAGTGTTGCGTACCAACCTCACTTCGTCCGCAGCTCAGCACGGACGCGGAGTGTTGCGTACCAACCTCACTTCGTCCGCGCCCCGGCCCCGGGCTTCACAGCGGTGCGGTGATCGGCGCCTCAGGGGCGTGCGTGACAGTGGTGCGCCCGGTCTCGAGGTACTCGGTAACGGCCTGGTCGACGACGGCGTTGCCACCCTGGATCCCCGCACCGTGATCTCCTCCCTCGACGGTGACGAGGTGCGCCCCCATGTCGTGGGCGAGCTGAACTCCGCCCTGATAGGGGGTCTGCGGGTCGCGCAGTCCTTGCAGGACGAGCGGGGCCGTCGCGAGTCCTCGATTGCTCAACGCGGGCAGCGCGACAACGGGCGGCGCACCGGCACATTCGGGCCCGGCGCTGTAGCTGTACCCGATGAGGTCGAAGAGATCTCCGGTGACGAAGGTGGAGAAGAGCCAACCCGGAATGCGGTCCGGCCGAGCGGCGACATTGTTCTCGTTGCACAGGACCAGTGACTGCATCACCTGGGCCTGGGCAATCCGCTCGTACTCTTGCTCCGTCAGGTCGTCCATCGCGTTGCCGTCGGGAATCGCGTCTCGCCCGTCCCGGATCACCCGGGCCATGAGCGGCCAGCTGTTGCGGGCGGGAAGCACCTGCCGCGTCATCACGTAGATGCTGGACGACATCTGGGTGTGCGACGGGTCGGCGAGGCTTCGGATGAAGGCCTCGAACTGAACGCGTGCCGGTCCGGTGAGATCGACCCCACCGCGATAAGCATCCGCAACGGACTGCAGGCCGGGCGGTACGTCACCGATCTCGGCGGGCGGTGGCGCGAGGGTCGGGTTCCCGCCGGCTTCCTCGACGATCCGGTCCGACCACCGCTGATACACCTTCAGTGGGGTGTCACCGAGCCCGTACGTGTCGTCGTGGGCGGCGATCCAGTCCATGAGGTCGTAGAAACGATCCTTGTAGCCGTCGTTCTGCTGCCACAACACGTCGTTCCACAACCACTTCTGGTCGACGGCGGAATCGAGAACCACGCGACCGGTGTGCTGAGGGAAGAGCGTCGCGTAGGTGGATCCGAGAATCGTGCCGTACGAGAGGCCGTAGATGTCGATGACGTCCTCGCCGAGTGCGAGCCTGACCTGCTCCCAGTCCTTCGCGGTGTTCTCGGTCGTCAGGGGAGCCGTGGTGCCCGGCGCAGCGGACTCGCATGCGTTACGCGTCGCAGCACCGCCGAACCCGAGGCTCATCGCCATCGTTTGTTCAGGGGCCAGCACGCACTCGACGGCGCCGGCGTAGGGAAGCCCGCGCGGTTGGACACCGATCACGTCCCACTGTGCGCGGACCGCGTCGGGCAGGATCTCGACGAACATGCTGTTCGAGCCGATCGCGTCTCCGCCGGGCCCACCGGGATTGGTGAACAGCACGCCGCGCCGCGAGCCGGGATCCTCGGCGCGGTGTCGGGTGACGAGAACGTCGATCGTGCCGGCGGCGGGGTCCGCGTAGTTGCGGGGAACAGTGACCGACGCGCACTGATCGGATGCCGGATCCAGCTCGTATTCGGCCGGGCAGGGCCCCCAGCGAAGATCGGCACTCGGAGCCGGCTGCGCGGCGGCGGGCGGTACCGTCCCCAGGGCGATTGTGGCGGTGAGGCCGACCACGAGGGCGACACGTCGAGTACGCCGTGAGGACCTCGCGCCCGCGCGCTGCATCGAGTCCAAGTGCCCGTCGATCCCCGGCATACTTCGCGATCCCCCTCGTAGTCCCGTGTCGAGACGATAGTGACGCCTGGACCGCTGCGCAGCCAGTACACACGCTATCGCTCAGCAGCCAGTGTCTCAGACGCACCCTCGCGACTTTCTACAACCCGGAATCGAAGATATCGCCACGGAATATCCGGGTGCACACGTCTTTGCGGTGCTGCGTCATCGTGCACCACCGGCGTCTCGGTCTTCGGCGTCGACCGACGCACCGTTGTCGTCGCAAGCACCAAGCCGCGCCCGCCTCTCCAATGATGAAAGCGCACAGCCCATCTACGTATCCCCGACGGCGACCGTGAAAGCCAGATGCGGAAGCGCTGACCAAGTGATCGGCCGCGCCTGGCGTACTGTATTGGCGTGCGCTACGAGGTAGTTGAGTCCGATACCGCGACCGCATTGGGCAGCGGCGACGTTCCGGTGCTGTCGACCCCACGGCTGATTGCGTGGATGGAGGCGGCCACCGTCGTCTGTGCTGCACCGTTCATCGGTGCGGGTCAAACGACAGTCGGGACCGCTGTCCGAATCGAGCACCGCAGCCCGACACCGGTCGGCGCCGGCGTCGAGATCGCCGCCGAGCCACCAGCCGCCGCTGTCGGCCACCGCCTCACCTTCACCGTGCGGGCTACCGATAGCTCGGGGAAGGTTGTCGCGTCGGGCGAGATCGACCGGGCGATCGTCGACCGGGACCGGTTCCTCGAGGCGGCGTCACGTGCCTGACCACTGATCGCCAGTCACGAGCAGCCCGATCCCCTAGCCCTGGTGGCGAGTACCGTTGCGTTCCTGCCACCACCACGGCGCATCGATGAATGCGTGTGGCATCAGTTCGGGCACCACCACCGACCTACCGGCCTCGACGGTCATGATTCGGTCACCGGCCATCACTTGTAGTTCTCCGTCGATGACGTAGAACAACTCCGACGATCGCTTGTGGAAGTGTGGGGCTGCGCCATCGGCCCCGGCTCGGAGTCGAACCTCCAGCGAGTTGAGTGAACCGCCCGTATCCGAGGAGTCGAAGAGTAGACGCATCGAAGCCGAGTCGTTCCCGACCACCTCGCCTCGCTCAGTGGACGCGGATGCTGCTCGTTCGGTGCAGTTGTCGGTCATCGCATTCTGCTGGTTTCGTTTTCGGTCAGACGGCCAGCAGTACAGCGGCCACGATCAGAGCTAGTGCCGTAGCACCGTGGATCGCGAACGCTGCTTTCCGGTCACCGCCGTTCGACAGCACGATCCACATGTCGCCCAGGGGAATCACGGCAAGCAAGAAGACCAGCAAGGCGAGCTGGTCGCGGGCCGCGAAGGTGAAGACGATTATCAGAAGACCGCTGGTGACGTCGCGGATCCCCTTCACCTGCCACCAGCCGCGGGCGTCGGGTGCGGGGTTGGCGGGAAGCCCGAATCCCGCGGCATTCTTCTCGTTCTTCAGAAGGTAGGCCGCACCGATCGCCATGATTCCGAGGGCCCCTATCCAGCTGATGACGAGTCCGATCCAGGCGAGCATTTGCCGCTCCTTCCGTCTAAAGACTTTCTATCAACGATAGATTATCGACGGACGGAACTCTACCAGTGATAGAATTTGGTCGTGGGAGTTCGAGAACGCAAAGCAAGGGAAAAGCAGGATCGCGAGCGCAGGATCGTCGACTGCGCCCGCGACATCGCCGAAAACGACGGCTGGCCTGCCGTAACGACTCGCCGTCTCGCGAACGAGATCGAGTACAGCCCTCCCGTGCTCTACAGCCACTTTCCGGACGGCAGGGACGGCATCGTCAGCGCGGTCGCGCTCCTCGGATTCCGAGACTTCACACACATCATGCGGCAGGTGCTGGACGAGGCCGGCGACGCCGATCTGACGAAACTCATCAGCGCCTACCTCGACTTCGCGACCGAGAACCCCGCCACCTACGAAGCGATGTTCTCGATGCAACTGGGAGTGCGCTTCGCCCACGAATCCACACCGCCGGAACTTCGTGACGCATTCGCCGTCCTCGTCTCGGCCGTCGGTGGGGAGCAAACCCGGAACGCGGAGACCAAAGCAGAGCTCTTCTGGAGCGCACTACACGGCATCTCCGTCCTCACCCACGGGCAACGACTCTCCCCCGACAACCGGCGGGCACGCGTCGACACACTCGCAGAGCTGTTCGGTTCAGCGAAATAGGCACCGGCACAACACCCCACGCGTCCGCCGCTCTCGGCCACCAGCACACCCGATCGACGCAGTACTCGCGGCGGAGTTACCCCGTTCGCGTCCCGTTTCCGAGGTTGCAGCGTTTACCTACCCGTCGCTGAAGAGTGACCGGTGGATCTCGGCGGATGTCGGCGTGGGTGAATCACCGGTACGCGGCGCCTCGGAGACGGGCTGCGGGGTGCTGTGGGTCAGCGTTCGCTGCGCAGAGAAGAGCGGGCGTTCGGACTTGTCGTGTTCGATGGTCATCGTTGTTCCTTGCTTCAGGTGTATTCGAGTGCGGCCGGGCGGGGTGACGGCGACCGAGGAAATCATTGTCGAAATGTGTCGCGGTCCGGATGGTGCCGTAGGCTTTCGGCTCGCCATCAGGCGTGGTGGCAAGCGGATCTGCGTGGCGCCTGGCCGTGCGTTCCTGTAGCGATTGGCATCAAATGGACGCTCCTTGCATCGACCGCGAACCGGCCGGTGCATTCTTCCGAATCGGGAACGCCTGAGCCAACTCGCTCGACGCGACAACCATTCCGATGTTCTAAGCCTATACCCCACGCCAGTGAAGCCGAGGAAAGGCCCACGACCCGGTCGACCGCCATGACGCTTCGTCCGCGGACGAAG
>NZ_LTCZ01000393.1:42916-58450 GCF_001583455.1 Rhodococcus sp. LB1
CTTCGTCCGCGGACGAAGCGGACACGTGGATCGACTCCCCCACCACGCCGAGGGCCGGCGCGTGTCCATCGGAGCGACGTCGACGCGACATCACCGGGCGATCTACTCGTGAGAAACCACCCCCGGCGCTCATCGCGAGCAATACTGGAATGCCCCACCCTTCCGAGGAGACGTGAACATGAGCCTGTACGCAGTTGTGGACCCCGCCACCGGAAAGACGGTGCGCGAATATCCGACCGCGACCGACGAGCAGATGCAGGCGGCGTTGTCCGCGGCGGAGAAGGCGCACCGTGAGTGGTCGCGCGGCTCGACGGTGGTCGAGCGCGCCGGACTGCTCAGCAAGGTCGCCGAGCTGCACACCGAACGCCGCGACGAACTGGCCAAGATCATCCAGCGGGAGATGGGCAAGCCACTGGACCAGTCGTTGGGGGAAGTCGACTTCAGCGCCGCGATCTACCAGTACTACGCCGACAACGCCGAGAAGTTCCTGGCCGACGAGCCGATCGACCTGGTCGAGGGCGCGGGTACCGCGCTGATCCGCCGCCACTCGATCGGTGTGCTGATCGGCATCATGCCGTGGAACTATCCTTACTACCAGGTCGCCCGGTTCGCGGGTCCGAATCTGGCACTGGGCAACACCATCGTGCTCAAACACGCACCGCAGTGTCCGGAATCGGCGGCGGCACTTCACCAGATCTTCACCGACGCCGGATATCCGGAGGGCGCCTACGTCAACGTCTACGCCACCAACGAGCAGATCGCCGACGCGATCGCCGACCCACGGGTCCAGGGCGTGTCATTGACCGGGTCCGAGCGTGCGGGCGCAGCGGTCGCCGAGATCGCCGGCCGCAACCTCAAGAAGGTGGTACTGGAACTCGGCGGTTCCGATCCGTTCATCGTGCTCAGTTCCGATGACCTCGACGCCACCGTAAAAGCGGCGGTAGAAGGTCGTTTCGAGAACACCGGGCAGGCGTGCAACGCCGCGAAGCGATTCATCATCGCCGAGGACCTCTACGACGACTTCGTCGGCAGATTCACCGCGGAGGTGCTCGCCACCGCAGACGAACTCGCGCCGCTGTCGTCGGTCGCCGCCGCCGACCGGCTGTCCGAGCAGGTGCAGCAGGCGATCGCCGAGGGCGCCACGCTGGTGTCGGAGGGCGATCGGAAGGGTGCCTTCTTCCCACCCGCCGTGCTGACGAATGTGTCACGGGATTCACGAACCTACCGGGAGGAACTGTTCGGGCCGGTTGCGACCGTCTACAAGGTCCGTTCCGAGGAAGAGGCCGTCGAGCTGGCAAACGACACTCCGTTCGGTCTCGGCTCGTATGTCTTCACCACCGACCCCGATCAGGCCTACCGCGTCGCCGACTCACTGGAGGCCGGCATGGTGTTCGTCAATGCCGTTGGCGCCGAAGGAGTTGAGCTGCCGTTCGGCGGCGTCAAACGCTCCGGTTTCGGTCGCGAACTCGGCAAATACGGAATCGACGAATTCGTGAACAAGAAACTCATCCGCGTCAGCTGAACCAGCGATTCGAGTATTTCATCGCCCTCGGCGTGCAGTTCGATATCGACGCCTACGGTTGCGTCACCGTACCTGAGGGAAGGCAAGAAGGAGGCCGCGACGAAGGCTGCTGCGGAGAAAACGGCCGTCGTTGTCGCGGCCGTCTTCGTTACCGACACCGAAAGCGGGCTCGGTGGCTGTGGGGTGCAGCCACCGAGCCAAGGCAGCACCTTGGGCGTGAGCGTTCGCGTCAAGTCGCCGTCTTTCGCCGGTGGTGCGGGTATGCGCTCGCCAGACTGCGTATCTCTGCTTGGTCGCAGTTCGATTGGGGAATGACCTGCCATAAACGCTCGATGAACCGGCGGGTTGTCATTCCGAAGTTCACAAGGATTTCCTCTGTGGTTGCGCCTCCGTATGGTGCCCATCTGCTGGCGAACTCGATAAGGTGCTCCGCCTCGTTGTCAGGGCGTTTGTCCGTGGGGTCGACGTCGATCCCAGCGGTGCGACGCCTCTGTTGCCACCTGCGATATTCGTGAGAGTTCATGCTGTTCAACACATCTGTTCGTACCTGAAGTGACCAAGGTGAATTCCAGGGTGCGCGCGCTGCAGCGGGTCTATCCACGCCCCCTGTGCCGCGCTCGAACCGAGCCTCAATTTGCGACGGCGAGGTTTTCGTAGATGGTGGCGTTGGCCATTCCGCCGCCCTCGCACATCGTCTGCAGCCCGTAGCGGACTCCGTTGGCGCGCATGTGATGCACGAGGGTGGTGGCCAGGCGGGCCCCGGATCCGCCGAGCGGGTGACCGAGCGCGATCGCACCGCCGAGCGTGTTCACCCGGTCTTCAGAAGCCCCGGTCGCCCGTAGCCATGCGCCCACCACACTGGCGAACGCCTCGTTGACCTCGAATGCTCCGATGTCGTCGAGCGTCAGGCCGGCCCGCTCGAGTACCCGCGCGGTGGCGGGGATCGGACCGGCCAGCATCGTGACGGGGTCGTCGCCGACCACCGTCGCAGTGTGCACCCGGGCGATCGGGGTCAGCCCCAACTCCCGGGCCCGCTCGCCGGACATCACCAGCAGCGCAGCCGCACCGTCCGAAATCTGCGAAGCGTTGCCCGCGGTGATGCGGCCGTCCTCGGGGAAGATCGGGTCCAGTTGGCCCAGCTTCTCGAGGGTCGAGGCCCGACGGATTCCCTCGTCGGACTCGAGCTTGGTCCCGTCCGGGAGGGTCACGGGCACGATCTCGCCGGTGAAGCGCCCCTCGTCGAGGGCCTGCGCGGCCCGCTGGTGCGAGCGCAGGCTGTACTCGTCGAGCCAGGTGCGGGTCAGCTCGTACTTGGTGGCGAGGGACTCGGCACCCCGAATCTGGTTGAATTCGATTCCGCCGTAACGCTGCTTGATCGCGTCGCTGTTCGCGTCACCGAGGCCGACGCGTCGCGCCGATCCCATCGGGATCCGGGTCATCGACTCGACACCACCGGCGACCGCGATGTCGTACTGGCCGGAGATCACGCCCGCGGCGGCGAAATGCAATGCCTGCTGGCTCGAGCCGCACTGACGCTCGATCGTGGTGCCCGGCACCGACTCCGGCCAGTTGGCGGCGAGGACGGCATTGCGGGCGATGTTTCCGGCCTGCTCGCCGACCTGGCCGACACAGCCCCACACGACGTCGTCGACCGAACCGGCCTCGATGCCCGCCCGGTCGAGCAGTGCGTTCAGGACGGTCGCGGACAGATCGGCGGGGTGGACCTCCGCCAGGCCGCCCTTGCGGCGCCCGACGGGGCTCCGGACGGCGTCGACGATGACTGCATCACGCATGGTGTTGTTCCTGTTCTGTCGATTCTCGGTGATCACGTCGCGGTCCAGACCGGGGCGCGGCGTTCTGTGAATGCGGTGGCGCCCTCTCGGGCGTCGTTGGAGTCGAAGACCGGCATCACGATCTGCCGTGTTCGCTCGAAGTGCTCCGCAGCCGGCCAGGCGGAGGACTCGTCGATGACCCGCTTGCTGGCCTGGACTGCGAGCGGACCGTTGGCGGCGATCTCCTCGGCGAACTCGATCGCGGTCGCCAGCACCGCGCCCTCCGGCGCGAGCCGGTTGACCAGGCCGAGCCGGTGCAGCTGCGCGGCGGTCATGGTCTTGCCGGTGAGCACCATCTCCAGCGCGATTGCCCGGGGCAGTCGGGCGGGCAGCCGGGTCAGCCCGCCGGCCGCGGCGACCAGGCCGCGCCGGACCTCGGGCAGGCCGAACGTCGCGGTCGGCGCGGCGACGACGAGGTCAGCGGCCAGCACGATCTCGAAGCCGCCGGCGAGCGCAGGCCCGTCGACTGCAGCGATGAGGGGTTTGGCTGGTGTCGCCTCGACAAGTCCGGCGAACCCTCGACCCGCGACCCGTGGGCTCTCGCCCCGTAGGAACGCCTTGAGATCCATTCCCGCGCAGAAGTACCCGCCGGCTCCGGTGAGAATGCCGACCCTCAGCTCCGGATCGGTGTCGAGCAGGTCGACCGCCGCGGCGACTGCCTGCGCGACCTCCCGGTCGACCGCGTTACGCGCGGCGGGGCGGTTGAGTGTGATGACCAGCACCGGCCCCACCCGTTCGGTCACTACGACCGGTGCGGGTGCCTCTTCGGTCACCGCGGTGCCATCCGGATCGCGCCGTCGAGGCGGATCGTCTCGCCGTTGAGCATGCCGTTCTCGATGATGTGCGCGGCAAGACCGGCGAACTCGGATGGCTCGCCGAGCCGCTGCGGGTGCGGGACCGAGGCGGCCAGCGCATCACGGATATCGTCGCGTGCGCTCAGTAGGAGGGGCGTCGCGAAGACGCCGGGTGCGATAGTGCACACCCTGATCCCGACGCCGGCGAGATCGCGGGCAGCGGGCAGGGTCATCCCGACGACGCCGGCTTTGGAGGTCGCATAATTGATCTGCCCGATCTGTCCCTCGTAGGCAGCGACGGAGGCGGTCAATACGCACACGCCGCGGTCGCCGTCGAGCGGCTCGTTCGCGGCCATAGCCTCGGCCGCGAATCGCAGCACATTGAAGGTGCCGATCACGTTGAGCCTGATCACCGTCTCGAACGGCTCGAGCTCGGCGGCCTTGCCGTCCTTGGTGAGGACGCGCATGGGCCTACCGCGGCCGGCGCAGTGCACGACCGCCCGAACCGGGCCGCGCTCGGCGGCTGCCGTGAAAGCCGCGGCGACTGCGTCCCCGTCGGTCACGTCCGTCGGCACGAACCGTGCTGCCGCGCCCAGCGCCTCGGCCTGCTCGGCCCCGGACGAGCTGGGGAGGTCGAGCAGGGTAACGGTGGCGCCGGCCTCGACAAGGCGGGTTGCGGTGGCCAGTCCGAGTCCGGATGCGCCGCCGGTGACGACGGCGTTGATGTCCTTGATCTGCATGTCGATGGTCTTTCGAGGTTGTCCGGGCGCGTGGCGTCCCGGGATGGGAACGGGGTGTGGCCCGACGGGGCAGGATGGGATGCCTACAGACCCATCGACTTCGAGATGACGCTCTTCATGACCTCGCTGGTGCCACCGAAGATTCGGGTGACCCGGGCGTCTGCGTACAGCCGCGCGATCGGGTACTCGCTCATGTAGCCGTAGCCGCCGTGCACCTGCAGGCACTTGTCGATGACACGGGCCTGCATCTCGGTGCAGAACAGCTTCACCTTGGCCGCGTCGGCGGGGGTGAGGGTGCCGGCGTCCAGCGCGATCAGCGCCTGGTCGACCAGCGCCTGCCCGGCCTGCAGTTCGGTCGCGCACTCGGCGAGCACGAACTTGGTGTTCTGGAAGTCGGCGAGCGGCTTGCCGAAGACCAGGCGTTCCTTGGCGTAGTCGATGGCGAGGTTCACGGCGGCGGTTGCGGTGGCCAGACCGGTGATCGCGATCGACAGCCGCTCCTGCGGCAGGTTGTGGGCGAGCATGCCGAACGCCTTGCCCTCCTCACCGAGCAAGTTCCGCGCCGGCACGCGGACGTTGTCGAACGTCAACTCGGCGGTGTCGGACGACTTCATGCCGATCTTGTGCAGGTTGCGACCGCGGAGGAAGCCGGGCATGTCGCCCTCGACGACCAGCAGCGACAAACCCTTGCGACGGTTCTCGGGATCCTTCGAGGTGCGCGCCACCACGATCACCAGGTCGGCGTTGATGCCGCCGGTGATGAAGGTCTTGTTGCCGTTGAGGATGTAGTCGTCACCGTCGCGGACGGCGGTGGTGGTGACGCCGGCCAGGTCGGAACCGATGCCGGGCTCGGTCATGGCGATCGCGCTGACCAGGCCACCGTCGGCGAAGCCGGAGAACCAGCGGTCGCGCTGCTCCTCGTTGGCGTACTCGAGGAAGTACGGCAGCACGGTGTTCAGGTGCACCTGAAACCCGCCGAGCGATGCTGCGGCGTAACCGATTTCCTCGTAGACGACGGTGTTGAACAGGAAGCTGTCGATGCCGCCGCCGCCGTACTGCTCGGGTACCTGCAGGCCGTTGATGCCGATCTCCGCCGTCTTCTTGTAGAAGTCGCGGGGGATGGAACCGGCGGCCTCCCAGTCGGGCAGGTTCGGGGTGATCTCCTTGGCGATGAACTGGCGGACAGAGTCGCGGAAGGCGTCGTGGTCTTCGGTGAAGATGCTGCGCTGCATGGTGTTTCCTTTGTCGAAAAGTGTGGATGGCGGCAGGTTGGTGCCGGTGCCTAGCGGACGCCGACGACCTTGTCGGCGACCAACGCGTCGACCGTGGCGGCGGGGTAGCCGAGTTCGGCGAGCAGTTCGGCGGTGTGCTGGCCGAGGTCCGGGTCGCCGTCGGTGGAGATCTTGGGCATGCTGCCCAGGTGCCAGGGCGATCCGAGGGCGGTGTTCGGTACTCCGTCCACGCCGCTGACCTCGAGGAACAACCCGGACGCTTCCACGTCCGCACTCCGGATGGCCTCGGGGTAGGTGTTGATCTTGCCCGCGACAACGCCGTTGGTGGTCAGTAGTTCCATGGCCTCGTCGCTCGTCATCGTCGAGAATGCGCTTCGCAGTTCGACGAGCATCGCCTTCCGGTTCGCCACCCGCAGGGTGTTGTTCGCGAACCGCGGGTCCTCGGCGACGTCGGGGCGCCCGATGAGGCGGCACAGGCGGGTGAAGTGCACATCCGAGTAGGCGGACAGGACCAGGCTGCCGTCCTTGGTCGTCATCACGTCCGCGGCGGGGGCGATGCTGGGCTGCCCGTTGCCCTTGCGGACGGGCTCCTCGCCGGTGATCAGGTACTGGCCCCAGTTCGTGCCCTGCAGGTGGATCGCGACCTCGAGCAGCGACACCTCGACGGTGTCACCCGCGCCCGTGCGGAGGCGGCGCACATAGGCCGCAAGGATCGCCTGGGCACAGACGTAACCGGAAGCGGCGTCGACGATCTGGGCCCCGACCTTCTGCGGCTCGCTGTCGGTCTCGCCGGTGACCCACATCATCCCGCTCTCGGCTTGCGCCGCGATGTCGAGCCCGGGCCGGTACTTCGACGGTCCGTGCAGGCCGAATCCGCTGACGGTGGCGTAAACCATCCAGGGGTGAGCCTCGAGGACATCCTCGGCGCCCAGTCCGAACGACTCCATGACGCCCGGGCGCAGGTTCTGCACCACGATGTCGGCGCTCGCGATCAGCTTTCGAGCGATCTCCTGCGCCTGGGGGTCCTTCAGGTCCAGCGCAATTGCACGCTTGCCGCGGTTGTAGTTCTGGAGCATGGCCTCGCCGGCCGGGCCGATGCCGCGGGCGGACTCGCCGTGCAGCGGCTCGACCTTGATCACGTCGGCGCCGAGGTCGACCAGGATCTGGGTCGCGGCCGGCGCCGCGATGAACTGTCCGAAGTCGACGACGCGAACGCCGTCCAGGGGCTTGTCGATGATCATGCTGTCTCCTCGACACTGCGGCGGATGCGGGCGATGTCGCGGTCGGGGTTGACCAGGAACACTGCGATGATGCTGCCGACGACCATCAGCGCGCCGCTCATCAGGAAGCCGCTGGCGTAGCCGGAGATCTTGTCGGCGGCACCGCCGACGGTGAAGCCGAGCACGAGCGGCGCGATCATGCCGGAGATGCTCGACACCGCGCTGAGTCCACCGAGGACCATGCCGCGCTTCTTCGACTGCACGACGTCCGCGATGGCCGACAGTGCAACACCGAATGCGGCCGTGTTCAGCGAGAAGGCCAGGGAGACGAGCAGGATCTGCACCGGGCCCTGCGGCAGCACGGTGAAGCCCATCATTGCGGCACCGGCGCCGCCGATCAGCACGGCCGAGAGGTAACCACGGGCGATCTTTCGGGAGACCCCGCGAGCGATGAGGCGGCTGGAGAACCAACCGGCGGCGATCGCGCCTGCCGCGGCGAAACCGTAGGGAAGCATCACCAGGCGGCCGGTGGTGATCGTGTCGTAGCCGAGTCCGTCCTGGAGGTACACCGGGAGCCAGGCCACCTTCAGCGTGGTGGACCAGTACGAGCAGAACATCAGCAGCGCGATGCCGAGCACGGTGCCGGTGCGAAGAATCGTCTTGTACGGGGCATCGACGGTGTCGACGACGATCGTGGTTGCGGGCTTCGCGGCCGCAGTGTTGTCCTCGGGGGCGCCGCGGCCGAAGATCATCCAGGCCACCGCCCAGACCAGACCCATCACGATGAGGATGTAGAACGCGGCGTGCCAGTCCCAGCGGACGATGATCCAGGTCAGCAGAGGTGCGGCGATGAGAGTGCCGATCGACGCGCCGGCGGTGACGAATCCACTCGGCATCGCACGCTTCTCGGGCGTGAACCAGGAGTGCACGGCGTGATTGGCCAGCGCGTACGCGGGGCCCTCGGCGAAGCCGAGCACGATCCGGCAGGCGACCAGCACACTGAAGCTGACGGTGCCGAGCAGCGGGGCCATGGTCGCCACCCACGTCAGCATCAGGCCGGCCATCAGCCAGCGGAGGCTCACCTTGGAGGACAACCAGCCGAAGAACAGGGCACCGACGGCGAACAGCCAGAAGAAGCTGCTCTGGATGACGCCGAACTCCTGCGGGCTGAGGCCCAGGTCGTGCTGGATCTGCACACCGGCGAACGCGATGACTGACTTGTCCGCGTGGTTGATGAGCATGAAGACGACCAGGAGGCCGACGACGATCCAGGCGCGTCGCATAAGCGCCGATCTGGTGTGTCCGGCCGACGTGGCCGTCGGCGATGATGTCTGGGTCATTGGTCCTCTTCGTGGAACGAAACGTCGCGGTGACGTGCGTGGCGTGAACCGGTCCGGATGAATTCCTCAGGCGACCGCCCAGGTGATCGAGCCGGATTCCGCCGCAGCGGTGTGATCAGGTACACACCATTGAAGACGCGAGAATCGATCAGGTCAAAGACCAGAAAAGTAGGAAAAGTACTGCAACTACCTATGAGTCGATGCTTCTTGCGATGTCCTCGCGTAGACGGCGGTCGGACTCCGCCCGCGTCAGCCTGGCAGCGTCCACAAGGGACGCACCGGACTTCATGTGCGCGCCGATGGATGCGGCGAACTCCTCGAAGGACGCGCGGGCGCCCGCCAGGAACTGCGTGGACGCCTCGGTAATCCGGCCGGGCCGGCGGACCACACCCATACGGCGGGTGAGACGCGGCGACAGTTCACGCACCACCCCGCCACGAAGCATTGCGTCGAGTCCACTGCGCAAGGCGACGATCGACACCCCGCCGCCGGCGAGGACGATCGGAAGCACGGCGCCACGCTGACGCACCTCCACCGCAACGTCAGGTTCGACGCCGTGCAACCGCAGCGAGCGGTCGATGAAATCCCGGGTTGCCGTTCCCCTTTCGCCCATCACGAACGGAACACGAGTCAGTTCCTCGATGGGCACCGGATCCGGCCACCGTGCGTCGGTGCCGGGCGGACACACCAGCACGAGCTGCTGGTCGATCAGCTCCTCCCCGACGAGCCCCTCGGTCGGGAGCGGCAAAGCAAGGACACCCAGCTCACAAGCCCCCGACCGGACCAAAGACACGACGTCGGCAATCTCGTCGCGCTCCTCGATGTGGAACCGCACATCTGGGTACTGCAGGCGGAACTTGGCAACCCATACCGACAGCGGATCCGAGGACAGGTCCGACAGCGAGGCGATGTCGATCCGGCCGCCGCGCATCGCCCCGACATCGCGCACGGCGTTCTCGGCCGATTCCACCTCGCGCAGGATCGCGCGCGCGGGACCGACCAGCGCCTCGCCGGCCGGGGAGAGTACGAGGCCTCGGCCGACGCGATGGAACAACTCGACACCGAGGTCCTTCTCGAGCTTGCGGACCACCTGAGACAACGAGGGCTGCGCGACGTGCAACTGGGCCGCGGCGCGCGTGACCCCGCCACAGTCGACGACGGCGAGGAAGTACTCCATCTGACGCAGGTCCATGCTCCGAATCTAGAGGTAGTGGCAGCGCGGCGACGCAAAGTGTGGCACTCGGCCTGGGGCGGACGGTTCGGTGACAGGACTCCAGGATGCCGGCGTCGTGAGCTACTCCTGGTCAGACGGACGGTTCCGAGGGTGGGGACGGTGCGCGGCAAGGGCGAGGAAATCACCGACGGAGCCGCGTATGCGGGTACCACTTCGCCAAATGGCGTGCAGCGATCGGGTCAGGTCCAGGCCGGCCAGCGGGACCTCGATCAACCGCCCGTCACGCAGTTCCTGCCGCACGGTCAACTCGCTGAGTACGGCGGCGTACTCGCCCGCACTGACCGCCACCTTCACTGCTGTATTCGAATGCAGCTCGATCGCTGGGGGTGACATCGACGCGCCGACGGCTCGTTGCAGCGTTTCCCGGGTTCCGGAGCCACCCTCACGCGAAGCGAGCAGCAGCTTGTCCAGCTCGTGAGCAGACAGCGGCCGACGGCAGCACGCCAGCCGATGCTGGGGTGAGACGACCAACACGAGGCGGTCTCTGGCCACCGGGAGGCTTCGCAGATCGCTGGGAACGTGCGGTGATTCGATGAATCCCAGGTCAATCTCACGCGCGCGCAGTGCCGCGATCACTTCTTGTGAGTTGGCAACGCGCAGCTGCACTCGAGGCCAGTCTCCACGTCGGCGAAACTCGGCCAGCCATGTCGGGACGAGATACTCCGCGACAGTCAGACTCGCCCCGATACTCACGTTGTCGGTCGCCCGCGTCGTCAGTGCTCTGGCTCCGATCACCAAGGTGTCCGCGGCGTCCACTACGCCGCGAGACCAGTCGGTGACCATTCGGCCGTGCGCGGTCAGCTCCGCACCCCGGCTGCGGCGATCGACGAGTTCCAGCCCCAGCTGCCCTTCCAAGCCCTTGATTCGCCTACTCGCCGACGGCTGACTGATGTGCTCCGCGCGGGCAGCTGCGGAGATGCTGCCGAGATCAGCGACCAAGACAAGCATGCGCAGTGACTCGAGATCAATTGCCGGACGAAATCCTTCAGACACAATCGCACCTCACACACATCGATAGCCATAGCGGATTGCTATAGGCCTGCAGGAAATTGGTGGCTACCGCACGACGCAAATGATCGTGAAAGTACTTGATATGAACCGAATTATCACAACCACTCGCCGCGCCGGACCGGACGGAACCGCCACCAAGTCGAACTCGGTGTGGTCCTCGGTCGCATCTGGATCGATATCGCGCGCACCAGGTCTGTCGCTCGCGGTCGCAATTGCGGTCGTGGCGACCATTGTCGGCAGAATGTTTCCACTCATCGGCGGTCCGGTCACCGGCATCGTTCTCGGCGTACTGATCGCGACCCTGATCAAACCCGGCGACCGACTGAAACCCGGAATCAAGACGTCGAGCAAATTCCTTCTGCAGGTCTCGGTCGTCATCCTCGGATCTCAACTGTCGCTCACCCAGGTGGTGCGTGTCGGATTCGATTCCCTGCCAGTCATGGTCGGCACACTCGCCATCTGCCTGATCGCCGCCTACTTCATCGGCCGATGGATGGGAGTGATCGGCGACCTGCGCACCCTGATCGGGGTGGGCACCGGCATCTGCGGGGGGTCGGCGATCGCAGCGGTCACTCCCGTCATCGGAGCGGCCGAGGTAGCGGTCACCTACGCCATCTCGACCGTCTTTCTCTTCAATATCGCCGCAGTACTCGCGTTTCCGGTGATCGGCCACGCACTGGGTATGAGTCAACACAGCTTCGGCCTGTTCGCCGGGACCGCGGTCAACGACATGTCCTCGGTCGTGGCCGTATCCACGACCTACGGCACCGAATCCGCGAACTACGCGGTAGTGGTCAAACTCGCTCGTACACTGCTGATCATCCCGATCTGCCTCGGTCTCGCAGCCATGGTGGAGCGCAAGACCCGCGCCGATGCCCGCCGCACGGTCGATGGGACGGCGGCAGCATCGACTGCGACACGGGTTCGAGTGCACCGGCTGGTGCCGTGGTTTCTCATCGGATTCCTGCTCGCCGCAGCCGCAAACAGCGCAGGACTGATTCCCGCGGGAGCCCATCAGGGACTCAGCGCGACCTCCCTCTTCCTGATCACCGTGGCACTCTCCGCAATCGGCCTGTCCACCGACCTTCCCGGGCTGCGCCGCACCGGTCCCCGGCCAGTGATCCTCGGCGCCACCCTGTGGGTGATCGTTTCCCTCGCCTCCCTCGGCCTCCAGCTCGCTACGGGGACGCTGTAGCCCTCCCGCCACAGGCGTTGGACGAACACCACACGCGATTGGTTCACGAGAATCATTCCACCGCACTATTATTCCATTCTCCAGTTGACATCTGATCATCTCGAATCCTGACGCGATCGCTCAGCGGTCGCGTCAGGATTCGATGCTCGACGGCGGGATGGGCTCAGCTATGTCAGCCCTCGGACGAACCGGTGTCATTGCCATGTGCAGAGTCCGACTGGACGCCGGGCTGCACCGGGGTCTCCGCCAATGGTGCGCCCGTGGGGTTCGTCCCGACGTGGACACGGTGGGACGAACCACCCGTGCCGGACCAGTGCGCTTTACGCAGAAACACCAGGGGCGGAGGCGGGCGTCGAATCTCCCACCTCCGCCCCTGCCACCGACGTCGCCAGATACCTATCCCCTCGCGCGTGCGGCATCATATTGGTTTTCAACCGCATTCAGGCATGACGGCTCCCTCGAAGGGAATACCCGAACTCCCATCGCCAAGGATCCAGTCGACGTTGGCCGCCCATGTGGCTTCATTGATCGTCGGACTCCAGGAGAGGTGCGTCTTGTCCCAGATCCGCCCGGCGCTCTCCGTCGGAATCTGCAGCAGGGTTGCCAGGGACTGCGTGCCAGACCCGCGGTTGGTATCGTCCGCGATCCAGTCGGCGGCCTTGTTCATCGCCGTGCAGAATTTGTCGAGCACTTCCGGGTTCTGCTGCGCAAACTCCTCGGTCGTCGTCCAGAACGTCTGCAATCCGACGTCGCCCAACTCGCCGGCGGTTCCGTCGAACGGGCTTGCCAGAGTGCGGAACTCGATTCCGTGATCCTCCATCGTGACCACGGTCGAGGTCGACCCCACCGTTGCGTCGACCTTCTTGTTGCGCACCGCCGGCTCCATCGTCGCACCGGACCCGACCGCAACGTAGGTGACGCTGTCCGGATCCACCCCGCTACTGGAAAGGACCGTGCGGGCGAACCTCTCCGAGGCACTCCCCCGTTGAACGACTCCGATCTGCTTTCCACGCAACGACTTGACATCTGCGATCCCGCTGTCGGCAGGAGTCACGAGTGACATGTCGATGTGCCCGAACGGTGGTATGGCGGTGATGTGCTGGCCCTGATTCATCGCTCCCATGACATTCTCGGGAGTTCCGATCGCGATCTGGGTCGTGTTTCCGATCAGGGCCGACGTCAGCTGCGGCCCCGAGGTCGCGGTGACGGTTTCGACCTGGAGGCCGGCACCCTGGAAGAAGCCCTGTTCCTGAGCGATCGTGTAGGGGAAGCTCAGCGAGTTGCTCTCCATGCTGCCGATCGTGATCGAGGTAAGACCGTTCTCCGACGTGGGGGCGGTGTTGGCGGTGCCACACGCGACCATTGAGGTGAGCAGGGCCAGTGCCCCTGCGATTGTGATGGCGGAACGTTTGTCGAGCATCTGAGGGTTCTCCTGCTTGTCGGGACGCTTGATTGCCGAGGTCGATTCAGTGCAGTCGTTCGCGCAGACGTTCGTATATCGCCTGGTACTGCGGGTCGGCGGACACCGTCGAGAGCTCTCGTGGCCGTGGGATGTCCACCTGTACGTCGTCGAGGATCTTCCCCTCCCCCATCAGCACGATCCGGTCGGCCAGGGCCACCGCCTCGCCCAGATCGTGGGTGACGAAGATGACGGTGCGGTGCTCTTCGCGCTGCCACAGCTCGAGAAATTCCTTCTGCACCGACATCCGGGTATTGACGTCGAGTGCGGCGAACGGTTCGTCCATCAACAGAACGTCCGGGTCGAGCGCCCAGGTTCGTGCCAGTGCGACGCGTTGCCGCATTCCCTGGGACAGTTGCCAGGGCCACAGGTGCCCAGCTTCCTCGAGGTGGACCGCCTGCAGCCACCGCCGTCCCAGCGCCTTGCGGTCGGCCCGGCCCACCCCCCGCAACTCGAGCCCGTACTCGACATTGCGCACCGCGCTGCGCCACGGCAGCAGGGCATCGCGTGCCAGCATGAATCCGAGGTGCGACCGCGCCTCCCGGGGAGGCTTTCCCATAACCGACACCGATCCCGCGGCGGGGTCGACCAGTCCGGCCGCCATGTTCAGCAAGGTCGTCTTGCCGCACCCGCTTCGCCCGACGATCGCGGTGAATTCGCCGGCCGGGATCTGTAGGTCGATCCCGGACAACACGGTCCGAATCCCACCCTGCGGAGCCGGATAGGTCACGTCCACGCCGTCGAACACGATCGCGTCCCTGCCCGGATTCGCGGCCGAGCCGCCTCCGGGGAAACCTGCTGCGTGCTGTGCGGTAGAAATCATGGTCATCTCATCTGCTCCAGACTTGTCTTTTCCGATGGCGAGTTCGGTCATCGGTCAACTGGTGGCTGCCACCGCAGGAACCGGCGCTCCGCGTGACTCATCACCTGGTTGAGTACCACCGCGATCACCGCCAGGAACAGTAGGATCGCGTACACCGCCTCCATTTGGAACGTCGCCGAGTACGTGGCGATCAACTGACCCAATCCGTTACGGGCCGAAATGAGTTCGGAACCGACGACGCCGAGCAAGGAGTAGATCAGTCCCAACCTCAGCGCCGCGAAGATCGCGGGCGTCGCCACCGGGATGAGCACCTTCAGGAACATCTGATACTTGTTGGCGCCCAGGACCGTAGACAGCCGCAACCATTCAGCGTCGGTGGAGCGCACCCCGGCGCGCGCTCCGGACATCACGATGAAGAAGACCAGCGTCGAGGCCAACGCAACCTTCGCCGAGGTGTTGATGCCGAGCGCCACGATGAACAACGGCGCGAGAGCGATCCGCGGCATCGCATTGGCCGCATCGAGATACGGGGTCAGCACCCGCTCGACTCTGGGCAGCAGCCCCAACGCGACGCCGACGATGACGCCGATCGCACCCGCCACGACCCACGCGATGAGAACTGCGACCATGGTGTAGCGAGTGTTGGTCCACAGCTCGCCGGACCTCGCCGCCGTTACCAGGTAGTCCCACGACTGTCCCGGTGTCTTCGCGAGCACCGGGTCCAGCCACTTGCGGTCGGCCGTCAGTTGCCACAGTCCCAGCCACGCCAGACCGACGAGGATCTGCGCTCCCCGCACCATCAGCATCTCCCTGGGCATCTTCCAGGTCCGGCGTGTGAGTTCCGCTCCGCCGGACGCTGCCGTCGCGCTCGCCGAGGGCTGATCGATAACGTGCATGTTCTTGCTCCAGTCAGGTTATGCTGCAGTCTTGTTCGCTCGGGACCTCGGAGCCGGCGGAATCTCGGAGCCGGCGAGTGGTCGGTGCTCCTACGCAGGAACCTCGCCGCGGAGGGTGATGCGGTTGAGCACCCGTTCCTGGGTGCCGTAGCCGTGGATCGCGTAGTGCATGGTGCACCGGTTGTCCCACATGACAAGGTCCCCTTCCCGCCACGCGTGGCGGTAGACGTTGTCCG
>NZ_LTCZ01000394.1:0-11599 GCF_001583455.1 Rhodococcus sp. LB1
CTCGAAGTGTTGCAGCAGCAATGGGTGTTGGTATCGCGGACTTGTTGCCAGGCTGATTCAGCCGCGGAGCTGATCGGGCAGTGTGCGGGTGATGATCTGCCGGGCCTCGGTCAGGATCGAGCCCGGCAGCTGCCGATGTCGTGGGTCAGGCCCTGGGCCTGACCCGCCCACCAGATGCCGCCTTCGACGTCACCATTGCCGTACACCTGTTCGCGGCCGCGGGCGCCGCTGGCCAAATGGGCGATGTGGTCGAAGGTGGCACCCGGTTCGCATGAGCGGGTGGCGATTTCTTCGGAGACCGGGTTGCGGGCAACGCGGGCGGAGTTGCGGAACTCACGGAAGACGATCACGGTGTCGTGTTCGGTGTTGTCGACGATCTTTGTTTGACGTTGTGGTGGATGGGCGCCTCGGTGGTCGCTATGAAGCGGGTGCCGTGTTCACCGCGGACGCGCCGAGGGCAAGAGCGGCGACAAGGCCCCGACGGCAGTCATGCCGCCTCACACTATGAGGTGCTCGATCCCGAAGGTCTCGGTGAAGGTGTTGGTGAACATGTGCTTCCTCGTTCTGGGTGACCCGCTCCCAGCAGGTGGTCCGACTACTCGGCTACCGCGCCACCCTGGGCAATCTGTGAAGCGACTGATCACACTCTGATTGCCGAGTCCTCGTCTTTCGCGGCCTGGCTCAGGCTCGCCAGTACGGCCTTCGCCGCTCGCTCGCCCGACGTCGCTGCGTCGGCGAGCGACGGCAGATCGAGCTGGTAGTCACCGGCGAAGTGGATGGTTCCGAGCGGATCACGCAACGGCGGAAGCGAGTTCCTCCGCCCGGGCGCCCAGAAGGGCACGACCCGACGGTGCCGCCGCACGATGCCCTCGCCCAGTTTGCCCTCCAGCTCGGGGAACACTGCGAGCAAGTCCTTCGCGAATCGCGACATGATTTCCTCGTCGGGCAGGTCGAACAACGCGTCGGCGTGAGCGCCGCCGGCGAAACAGGCCAGCGCTCCACCCGGCTTACGATCGTCGCCGTTCCGCATCGCCGCGGCGTGGTTGAACATCGCCTGGAATGACAGTTGCGGCGTCGAGACGCCGAAGTAGTCGTCCCAGCGCTGCGGCCCGACTTCGTCGGTGAAGAATCCGACGATCACGTACCGGCCGTAGGTGATGTCGTTGAAAGCATTCCGGTGCTGCTGCGGGAGGTCCGGGATGATCCGCTCGGCGATATCGGCGGGCACGGTCACGATCGCGCGCTTTGCCCGCAGCCGCACCGGTCGGTCACCGTCGTGATAGTCGACGACCACGCCGTCACCGTCCTGCCGCACCGAGCGCACCACCGAGTTCAGCCGGATCCGGCCACCGAGCTCTCCCGTCAGCACGTCGGTCAACGTCTGATTGCCACCCACCGGCAGCGAGAAGTTCGGGATCTTCTCCGGGTCGGCCAGCGCGAGGCCCACCGACGTGACGAACTGGGTGGCGGCCGTCTCCTCCACCTCGCATCCCATCCACTGCGCCGACCACGACCGCACGACGGCGGCGGCCAACTCCGCCCGGACACCCTTCAGCAGGTATGACGCCAGCTTGGTGTCGAGCTTGGCGCGAACCCGTTGCGCGATACGGCTCTGCGACTCCAGGAACGGCATGACCGAGAGGATGCGTGCACCGACGATGGCCATGCCGATACGGTCCATCATGGTCATCCGCGTGCGGAACATGAGCGCGACGGGGTTCGAGGTGTCGACCACCTCGCCGTTCAAGTACAGCGCGACGCTCTTGCCTGCGAGCGAGCCCATCTCGATGCCGTGCCGGTCGAGGGCATCGATCAGCGTGCCGGTGCCCTCGGTGAACTGGGTGCCGACGTTGATCCAGTAGTCGCCCCGACGGACGGTCTCGACTCGTCCGCCCGTGCGATCGGTGGATTCGAGCACCACCACGTCGGTCTCCGGCGCCAGCGTGGTGGCCGCCATCAGCCCCGACATTCCGGCGCCGACAACGACTACCTCGGTGGTCTCTTCATGCACGTCGTGCGTTGTCATTTTTCGGTTCCTGACTCTCGATCGATCACACGGAAAGGTCCGGCCGCTCAGGCCGTAGCGGGAGCGCTGCCGCTGACCGCCTGAGCATCGACGCGCTTGTTGTATGCGTCGAACGCTCGGTAGGCGCGGTAGTACGTGAACATCTGCAGGCCCCACGTGGACAGCGCGAAGATGTAGAAGATCGTGTGCTCCGCGTCGTCGCCCGGGATGTGGACGAAGTCGTAGGTCGCGGCGATGACGAAGCCGCAGGCGGTGGCGACGGCGGCCGAGATGGCGTGCCCGCGCTCGTCGATGCCCCAGAGGCGCTTGACGAAGTAGATCAGGAAGATCGTGGTGAGCACGTTGACCACGATGTAGAAGATCTTGCCGGGCAGACCGATCTCCACGGCGAATTGGCTGAGGAGGAAGCCCACCACGCCCGCGAGGGCGAACGCGCCGATGTCCACCGCCGCGGACGGCTTGTACCGGTGGGTGACCTTCATCAGCCCCAGGACCAGGATCAGCGTGATGCCGACGGACCGGGAGAAGGCGTCCAGGAAGTAGGCGAAGGCGTACATCGGGCTGTCGTGACCAGCCTTGACGAGGCCGTAGATCAGGAAGTTCGAACCCGATGTCGCGACGATGATCCACTCGATGCCGAGCAGGTAGTTCTTGTAGTTCCGGATGAATTTGATGCCGTAGGTGAATCCGACGGCGATCATCGAGATGTCCGCGACCGCGAAGAGCAGTTCTTTGATGGACATGATTTCTCCTTGGAGGGTGGCTTGCGCCGATGGTTAGTTCGTGAGGGCTGCCAGGCGGTCGGAGGCGCGGTCGGCGAGCCAGGCCGCGTGCAGCGCGGGTCCGCTGACGAAGCTGGGCCAGAAGCGCTTGCGGCCGTGCCAGATCGCGGCCAGGTCGTCGTGCAGCGGCGCGCCGCCGACCCGGTCCGCGAGGAGATGGCCCACGTACTGTGCCTGGGCGAACCCGTGGCCGTTGCAGGCGAGCGAGTAGAGCACGTTGTCGGAGGCCTCGCCGGCGACGGGGAGCCACGTGGAGCTCATGCCGATCCAGCCGCCCCAGGCCTGTTGCAGCTTGACGTCGCGCAGGCCCGGGAAGCGGTCGTGGAATCCGCGGACGAGGTCGTCGGTGACGTTCCGTGCGGGGGTGCGGTTCGGCAGTGGGTTCCGCCCGGTCTGTACGCGGCGGGTGCCGAACACGATGGTGCCCCGCGGGGTCACGCGGTAGCTCTCGATGATCATGTGCAGCGTGACCATCGGGGCGCGGCTGGTCCAGCCGATGGCGTCGAGTCGCTCGGGTGCGACGGGTTCGGTCTCGACCAGGGAGGTCCACACCGGGCTGGCGAGGTGCTTCGGTGCGATGGACAAGCCGTTGCTGCTGGCGTTGGTGGTCAGCAGCGCCTTGCGAGCCCGAACCCTTCCGTCCGGTGTGTCGACGGTGACACCGTCGCCGGTGTCCGTGACGTCGCAGGCGGGGGTGCGCTCGTAGACACGCACGCCGGAGGCGATCGTCGCGGCCCGCAGGCCGAGGGCGAACTCACCCGGGTTGAGCGTGCCACCGACCCCCTCGCGCACTCCGCCGAGGAAGCCTTCCGGAAGGCCTGCTGCGCGGCCCTCGACGAATTCGGCCGCCGATCCGGCCTCGGCCATGACCTTCGCATTGCGGCGCGCGTGCCGCAGCTGGCCCTTGGACACGGCGGCCATCACGATGCCCTCCTGCTGGTATCCGCAGTCGATCCCGTAGTGGGTGATGGCGTCCTCGGCGAAGTGCACCGCGTTCTCGGCGTACCGGTAGAGGTCGCGCAGCCGCTCGCGCCTCAGCAGAAAACCCAACAGCTCCGGATCGGCGGCGACCGAGTTCGTGATGTATCCGGCGTTGCGGGAACTGGCGCCCCAGCCGAGGGTCTGCGCCTCGAGGAGCACCACGTCGACGCCCTTCCCGGCGAGGCGGATGGCGGCCGACATGCCGCCCCCGCCGCCGCCGATCACGACGACGTCGCAGTCGATGTCACCGGTCAGGGGTTCTTCGACGGTGGCGGGCGGTGCGGCCCAACCGGTGTCGTGAATCAGCTCCATAACTACTACTCCGTCTCGTCTGCGGGGATGACTGCAGTGCCGCGAGCGCGCACCGCGACCAGTGGCGATTCGAGGACCTGTGCGCGGCCGGTGTCGTCCGAGCCGCGGCAGATCACTCGGAGCTCGAAATCGACCGTGCGGCTGCGGTTGCCCTTTTTCACCAGCCGGGCCTCGGCCTCGACGACGTCACCGCCGCGGACCGGGGCGAGGAACTCGACCGACGAGTAGCCGGCGAACAGCCCCTCGTGGCCGTCGATCTCGATCGACAGGTTCGTACCGGCGTCGCCGAACAACTTGAGGGCGTAGGCCCCGTCGACCAGGTTCCCGGCGTAGTGGGCGTCGGAGAAGGCGACATAGCGTCGGTGCACCGTCCTGCTCATGAGATCTCCTGATGGATCGGCCCGAGGTTGCGGGACTGTGTCTCGCCGTCGATCTCGACGCCGGGGTAACCGCGCTTGGCGATCTCGGTGCACATACGGCGGTACTTGCCCACGCCGCCCACATAGCCCATGAAGGTGTTGGGTTTGCCCTCGATGTTGGAGCCGCGGTACCAGGAGTCGGTGGTGGCGTACAGCGTCTGGGCGACGGTCCCCTCGGTGATGTCCACCCAGTCGTTCTGGGCCTCGGGGGTGGCCTCGATCAGCGTGGCGCCGGAGTCGCGGGCGTGTTCGATGAGATCGGCGATCCAGTCGACGGCTTGCTCGATGGTCACCACCACGTTGCTCGCCAGCGCGGGGCTCAGGGGGCCGGCCACCATGAAGAAGTTGGGGAAGTCCGTGGTCATGAATCCGAGGTAGGTACGGATGCCGTCGTGCCAGGTCTCCTGCAGCTTTTTGCCGGCCGCGCCGGTGAGGCCCAGCCCGTACAGCGGGCCGGTGAAGGCGTCGAACCCGATGGCGAGCACCACGGCGTCCGCCTCGTAGGTGCCCTTCGAGGTGACGATCGCGTTCGCGGTCAGAGTCTCGATCGGCTCGTCACGCAGCGACACCAACGACACGTTCGGCCGGTTGTAGGTCTCGTAGTAGTCGGTACCGAAGACGCTGCGCTTGGCGCCGAGAGGGTGGTACCTGGGTACGAGTAGCTCGGCGGTGGCCGGATCCTCGACGATCTCACGGATCTTGTCGTGGATGAATTCCGACGCGGTCCGGTTCGCCTCGGCGTCGGTGAGGAGGTCGGCGAACTCGGCGCCGACGCCCTGGAAGCCGCTGCGCTCGTAGGCCGCCTCGTAGCGACGCCGACGCTCCTCGTCCGAGACGTCGAAGGCGTTGTCGGTGACGGGGCGGTCGGGGATGCCGCCGGGCGAGTGCCGGCACTCCTCACGGATCGCCGGGTAGTCGTCCTTGACGGCGGCGACCTGCTCCGGGGGGAGTTCGGCGTTGCGCGCGGGCATCACATAGTTCGGGGTGCGCTGGAACACCGTGACGTGCTCGGCGACCTCCGCGATCAGCGGGATGGCTTGCACGCCTGACGATCCGGTACCGATCACGGCGACACGCTTGCCCGCCAGCTCGTCGAGCGCGATGTTCCACCGGCTGGTGGACACCTGGAGTCCGGTGAAGTTCTCGAGGCCCGGCACGTCGAAGTCCTTGGGGGTGGACAGGCCGCCGGCGCCCGAGATCAGGTAGCGGCCGCGGCGCGTCTCGCCGTTGTCCAGCTGCACCTCCCACAGCCGGTCGGCCGCGTTCCACGTCGCGCCGACCACTCGGGTATCGAACGTGAAGTGCTTGCGCAGGTCGAGGCGGTCGGCGACGTGGTTGATGTAGCTGAGGATCTCGGCCTGCGGCGCGAATCGCTGGCTCCACGTCCACTCCTGCTGGAGCGCCTCGTCGAACGAATACGAGTAGTAGATGCTCTCGACGTCGCAGCGCGCGCCCGGATAGGTGTTCCAGAACCAGGTGCCGCCGACGCCGGGTCCGGCCTCGAAGCCCGCGAAGGTCCACCCGGCGGTGGTGAGCCGGTGCGAGAGGTAGAGGCCGGAGAAGCCGGCGCCGACGCCGATGACATCGACGATCCCGGTATCCGAGGTGGAAGGGAAGTTCATGGAGTTTGCCGCTTTCGTTAAATTAGTCATTTGACTAGATCAATTGACTTAGTTCAGTAGACCAGTGGTCCCGGTCACAGTCAAGGGGTGACGCGAAAGTAGCTCCGGTCGCTACATCGGAAGGTCGGGTGAATCGACGCCGACCACGCGGTCGCCGCAGAACACGCGGACGGACTCGCCGGGGGCGTGACCGCCGATTCCGGCAGTGCCCCAAAAGCTCTGTGCCGAACCGTCTGCGAGATCGGCGACCTTGGCACCGTTCACGCGCACCTCGCCCGACAGCACACGGGATCCGACCTCGACGGCGCGATCCAGGTCGCCGCCGAACACGTAGGCGTCCAGACCCGACGGATTGGCGTTGGCAACGCGCAGCGCGTCCTCGTCGGACTCCACGGCGTGCAGACTGACGAGCGGCCCGAACAGCTCGGCCGTCGCCACCGACGCGTCGACTCCCGAAGCGACGGTGGGCGAAAGGAAGAACCCGTCGAGCGCGGGCAGCTGCGCAGGTTGATGGATCGTCGCGCCGTGGGCCCGCAGCCCGTCGATGCGGCTCTGCAGGGTGGCGAAATGCGGGGCGTTCGAGATCGGGCCGAGCTGGGAGTTCTCGTCGAGCGAGTGCCCGATCTCGATGCGGGAGATGCGATCGAGCAGCGCGTCCAGGAGCGGCTCGACGAGACTCTTGTGCGCCAACACCTTTCCCGGTCCCTCACACCACTGACCGTTGAGCTTGGTCATCCCGTCCAGGATCCCGTCGGCGGCCACGTCGATGTCGGCGTCGTCCAGCACGAGGGCCGGATTGTTGCCGCCGAGCTCGAGCTGGAGCACCGTGAAGTCCTCCGCGGCGGCACGGGCGATCGCACGACCCGCGTTCGGGCCGCCGGTGAACGAGACGATCTTCACGCGGGGGTCGCCGGTGATCGCCGCGCCCACGTCTCCCCTGCCGTGGACGAGCTGCAGCGCACCGTCGGGCAGCCCGGCCTTGACGAAGCACTCGACGATGATCTGGGCGCTGCTCGGCGCGTGCTCCGACGGTTTGAGGATGACGGGGCAGCCGGCGGCGAGGGCGCTCACCATCTTCGCGGCGGGAATGAAACTGGGGCCGTTCCACGGGGTGAGGATGGCTGCGGGGCCCCACGGGACCTTGTACAGCCGCACGTCGCGGCCGCCGGCCGCCAGCGCGGTGCGCCGCGGGGTGGCCCGCAGATCCACAGCGGACGAGCGGATCCGGTGCGGGAGGAACTGCGCGACCAGCCGGGCCTTCGCGATCGGGACGCCGCTGGTGAGGGCGTCGGTCCGGGCGATGTCCTCGATCCGGGTCTCGACGATGTCGGCTGCACGCTCGATGACCGCGGCGCGTTCCTCGCTCGCCGCGTCATCCCAGCGTTCGAAGCCGTAGGACCGCTCGGCATGGCGCAGCGCGCGCTCCACGTCGTCCGGTCCGGTGGTGACGGCGCGGTGGATGGGTTGCCCCGTGTTGGGGTCGAGATTCCACGCGTCCGGAAGTGCCCGGCACTCGGACCACCCGTCCGCGATGTAGTTGATCGGCTGAGGCAGTTGCGTATTCGACATCTGCGGACTCCTTCTGTGCGCAATTGTGGATGGGGTCGGGGTGATCACGCGGTGAGGTCGGCGACGATGCGGGTTACCTCGCCCGACTTCATCGCCTCGAAGCCCTTGTTGATCTCGTGGAACGGGATCACGTCGCTGACCATCTCGTCGAGCAACAGGTGTCCCTGCAGGTAGAGGCGCGCGAACTGGGTGATGTCCTCGTGCGCTTGGCCCGAGCCCATGTAGGAACCGATGAGGCGCTTCTCACCGAAGAAGAAATCCGACGCCGGAACAGAGAGGTCGGTGCCGTCGGGCGCGATGCCCACCAGGCATGCCGTGCCCGTGCCGCGGAGGACCGCCAGCGCGGTAGCCGCGGTCCGGGCGGAACCGACGGCCTCGAACGAGTAATCCACGCCGTCGCCGAGCACCTTCCGGATCTCGGCCGGGACATCGGCCGCGCCGTTCACGACGTGCGTGGCACCGTAGGTCCGCGCCGCCGCGAGCCGGGCATCGTCGAGATCCACGGCGACGATCGCCGAGGCGCCGGCGAGCCGCGCGCCCTGGATGATGGCCGATCCGACACCGCCGCAGCCGATCACGGCCACGGTGGCGCCGGGGCGTACCTGCGCGCCGCGGAACACGGCGCCGACGCCGGTGACGATGCAGCACGACAGCAGGCACCCGACGTGCAGTCCCACCTCGTCGGGAACCTTGACCAGCGAGTTCTCCCGCATCACGGTGTGGCGGGAGAACGCGCCGATGTCGCCGAGCCGTTCGACGACCTGGCCTCCCGGCAGCTGGAAAGCGGGGCGGGGGCGCTGTCGGATCTGCGAGACACGCTGGCATTGCGTCGAGTGCCCGACCTGGCAGTTGCGGCACAACCCGCACGAGGGTGTGAGGGCGCCGACGACGCGGTCGCCCGGGCGCAACGAGGTCACCGCGGAGCCGACCGACTCGACGATGCCCGCCACCTCGTGCCCGACAACCACGGGTAGGTCGGCGCCCACGGTGCCGGTCATGTAATGCAGGTCGCTGTGGCACAGGCCCACGTTCGAGACTGCGACGCGGACCTCGTTCGGATCAGGGTCGTCGACCTGGATCTCGGTGAATTCGAGCGGTACGTTCAGCGCGGTGAGAAGCGCTGCCTCGGTGGTGATCATCATCGTCTCCGATCTCAATTGCTCTGCGCGGGCGCCGTCGGCGCCGCGTTCTTCGATGCCCAGAAGCCCTCGATGCCTTCGGTGAAGGCGCCGGACTCCCACGACTGGCGGGCGGCGTCGTCTTCGCGGGTGAAGGCGGCCTCGATGTCTTCGGGGCGCGGCCGCAGCAGACCCAGGTGCAGCGCGGTGGTCCGGGGATCGGAGTTCCATTGCCTGATCACCTCGACCGCGCGGTGCACCAGTGCCTCCGGGGCCACGATCTCGTCGAGCAGCCCGATCCGCAGGGCCTCGCCTGCGCCAATGCGGTTCGAGCCCAGAATTATTCGCATCGCGTGGTTGCGTACCAGGCGGCCCATGAGGAAGCTCGAAGCGTTCGAGATGATGATTCCGCGGTGGTTCTCCGGCTGGTAGTACTCGGCGGCGGGAGTGCCGATCCGGGAGTCGCAACACAACGTGATCTCCGAGGCGCCGCCGACCGCGATCCCGTTCACGGCCGCGATCACGGGGACCTTCGTCTCGAGAATCGCGCGGGTGATGTCGTGGAAGGTCGCGAAGGCCTCGCAGATCTCGTCGTAGGTGGTCGGCACCGCCTGCAGGTCCTCACCGGCGGAGAACGCCCGCCCGGTGCCTGTGAGCACGATCCCGCGGACGAGATCACCCGTTCCGAGCCGGCGGATGGTCTGCGCGAGCCGCACCCTCGTGGCCACGTCCACGACGTTCAGCTTCGCCGGGCGGTTCAGCGTGAGCACCGCGACGTCGTCGTCGATGTGCACGTCCAGATAATTGTCGGTCATGTCCGGCTCCTCAGTTGCCGTTGCCGGCGGTGCGCGGCGGCTGCAGGTCGTAGGTGATGCCGGGATGCTCGGCGGAGCGCGCCTGCAGGGCCGGCTTCGACACGCGCTCGGACGGGGTACGCGGGAAATCGGGGACGAACTCGACGTATCGCGGAATCTTGAAGCGCGCCAGCTGAGTTCGTGCGCCGTCGATGATTCGCTCTGCGGTCGCGCAGCTCTCCTCGACGCCGGGGGCCAGCTGCACGAAGGCCTTGACCTCCTCGCCGAACAGCTCGTCCGGGACGCCGACCACCGCTGTCGCGACGACGGTGTCGTCGCGCTCGAGGACGCGTTCGACCTCGGCGCTCGCGATGTTCTCCCCGCCGCGGCGGACCATGTCCTTGATCCGGCCCACCAGGCGGTAGCCGTCCGGCTCGTGGACCGCGACATCGCCGGTGTGCAGCCAGCCGTCGCGGAGAACCTCCGCGGTGTCCTCCGGTCGGTTCCAGTAGCCGAGCATCATCGGTCTGCCCGACGTGATCAGCTCGCCGGATTCTCCCGCGGCAACTTCCCGGCCCCCCGGATCGACCACCCGGACCCGCTTCGTGGGTACCGGCTGCCCCAGCCGTCCGCTGCCGACGTCGACCGTGCTCTCGGGGAGGCTGACCAGGTCGGCCCCACTTTCGGTCATCCCGAAGATCTCCCGCCACGGCGCGCCCCAACGCCGTTCGAGCTGCGCGTGCAGCGCGACGGGGATGGCCGAGCACAGCACGAGGCGCAGGTCGTTGTCCCGGTCCTCCGGGCTCGGCGGCTGCTTGAACAGCAGCGTGGGCATCGAGCCGAGCACGTAGCAGAACGTGGCCCGGTGCCGACGGACGTCCGCCATGAAACCCGAGGCAGAGAACCGGGGTAGCACCACCAGAGGCGCGCCGATCGTGAGGCACAGAGAGGTGTTCCACTGCGGGTCCATGTACGAGAACGGCTGCGAGGTGAGTACCACGTCGTCTCGCCCGAGGCCCGCCGCACCCGCGCAGACCCACCCCAGCCGGACCCAATAGTCGTGGGTCAACATGCACGCCTTCGGGAATCCGGTGGTCCCCGAGGTGTATTGGAGGTTCGCGAGCGTCTCGCCGGAGATGACGACCCCGGGCCTGTCCGCCGGGTACTGCGCGAGCTCGCCTCGCGACGCGGCTTCGACGATACGGACACCCCCCAGATCGCCGTTCGCGGCGCGCACCTCGTCGACGAGCGGGCTGTGACCGGCGTCGGTGAACATCACCCGGGCGCCGGAGTCTCGAAGCACGAATTCGAGGTCTGCGCGCTGGTATGACGAGTTCACCGGCACCGCGACGCCGCCGGCCTTGAGGATCGCGAGCCAGGCGATCGGCCACTGCACCACGTTGGGCAGCATGATCGCGACCCGGTCGCCGGCGCGGATCCCGTCCTCGGAGACCAGACGCTGCGCCAGGCGCGACGTCCAGTCGTCGATCTCGCCGAAGGTCCACGACCCTTCCGCGAACCGGAGAAACTCGCGGTCGGGAAAGCGGGCGGCCTGGATCGCCAGCAGGCCGACGACGGTGTCGATCGGCGGGTCCACAGCCATGCGATCGAGTGCGATCGCGCGTTCCCGGGGAACTGATTCGACTCCGGTCATGGTCATCCTCTATGTCGGGTGCAGTGCGGCGTTGACGCGGGTGCAGCTCGCGATCTCTCGTCGTGCCGGCGCATCCGCGGTGAGCTCGAGGCCCGTGACCTTCCGATCGCCGATGGCGCCGGACTGTGGTCGCGGTCATAGCCTAGAAGAACATAGTCATATGATCAAGACCAATGACCACGATTACGCAAATCCGCAAGGAGAGAGGTTCTGTTGTCGCCGATACAGCAGTCCACTTCCGTTCCGATTGGTAGCGTGGGAAATGACTTGATCATTCGTCCAAATCTGACGTTCCAGCAGAGGGCATGGCTCGCATTCCCGC
>NZ_LTCZ01000395.1:0-3531 GCF_001583455.1 Rhodococcus sp. LB1
GGAGGAGGTCACCTCCTCCGCGGAGTCGGGCACGAACCCTGCGCCCGCCGGCGGCTCGCTGCCTCCCGGCGACGCGGAGCCGGCCACACCGCCGTACGACGGCCGGACGACCAGCACGAAAGAAGGACGCCCGGAGCACGACGACCATGTGGACTCCGGCGGAATGCAGTCGCCGAAACCCGGGGAGACCCCACGCGGCGCGGTGGCCTCGCCGGCCGAGGAGAAGCCGGCCGCACACGCCGCCGAGACCGAGGGCAGCGACTCCGGAGTGGGACCCGCGCATCACGGAGGCGTCGGCAAGGCCGAAGACCAGAAATAAGAAGTCACATCCGCGACGAGGGCCGTACTCGCCCAGTTCACCCCCGATTTCGGCTCGACGCCAGCGCCTGTAGAGCGAGCCACGGACACTGACCGTTCTCGACGGTCAACTCCGGCGATGTCCTTCGTCACAGATTCGCGCACAGCAGTTCTCGCATCCCACGTGACGCACACTTTTGAGCGGGATCGGCTGGCGCTGCCTTGCGGTGAGTTTGCCCATGTCAGCGCTCGGCCGGAGGCTCGAACAGCGTCTCGGCCTGGCCGGGAGCCGCCGACGACGAGGCGAATCGGTGACGTCGATGCGGCTTGACCCCATCGCCGAATTCGGCGGAAGATCATTGAATGTTGAACGATGAAGAGCAGCTCCATCTCACCAGGGTCATCGATCGCCTCCAGACCCGGTACCCGGACGTCTCCCGGGACACCATCGACGAGGTAGTGCGCTCTGCACACGGCCAATTCGCGGACCGGAAGGTACGCGACTTCGTGCCGCTGCTCGTCGAGCGGGCTGCCCGCGAGAAGATCCAGGAACTGGTGACGTCGTAGGCGTCGTCGCTAGGCGAACAACCGCGCCGGGTCGCCATCCGCGATCGGGATGGCGACCCGGTGCGTGCCACGGAACCTGTTCCGGCACCGGTCAGTTGAGCTTCTGCGGCACACCGTAGGTCATGACGGTGTCACCGTTGGCCGTCACGGCCTTCGCGTACGGCCGGATGGTGACGGGTCCGATCGCTCCGGAGATGGAACCGTGAACGCCCTGCATCCGCACCAGCGCCTCGGGTCCGTCGAACTCCTGACCCTCGAGCAGCGGGACCTCGGTGATACCGCCCGGCTCCAGGTCGATGTCCAGCTCCTGCGACGGGATGATGTCACCCGCCAGCTCCGCATTGGTCCCCGCGCTCAGATCCAGCGTGAAATCGGGGACGAGTCCCAGGTCGATTCCGGTGTCCGACCCGATCGCGAACCCGAGGCCGGGCGAATTGAGGACGATGGTCGCACCGGCCAGCGCAACCGGGTAACCGATCTGGTATCCGACGGTGAGCTGTGTGCCCTCGAACTCCGCGGCGCCGGGACCGCTGATGTTCACCCCGGCGTATCCGTTGTGGAAGAACTCGACGCTGGTCGGTACGCCGTCGAGTGGCGGAACGACTTGATACTGCGTGTCGCCCTGCAGGACCTCGATGCGGTTGCCGTCCGCGTCGATGACGGAACTGGAGTTGTCGACACCTGCCGAGGCGGTGCCGTTACCCATCACCATGGCAAGTACGGCGATACCTGCGACCGCCGCCAAACGGGTGAAGGGCTTGTATCCGGGTCGAGCTGTGCTGATGTTCGTCATGAGAATCCCCCTTCAGTACGTACTGCAACCGATACGAAAAAGCATGCAGAGCGTAACCATTCGAGCCCCTCGACGTCTTTGAGTTGTTCAGACGTTCACGAGCGTTTCGTGTAGTCCGCCCCCGCTGACCTGCTAGTTCGTGGCAGGATGGGCAGGACGAGCGCGGAGCGGGTCAGTCGTTGCGGGCGCCGGGAGTTCGACCACCGAGACGCCCGAGAACGTTCACCCAGACTTCCCGGTTACTTTCTCTCCGACACTTCTGGGCGACGCCTACGCTGACGGAGTGTCGCGGCAGCCGATGTCGACCCATCAGGATGCGACACCTCGACCCCGCCTCGCTGACGTAGGTGCCGAACCGACACCTGGCCGCAGCCACCCCCGGTGCGATCGGGGAGCCGCGGTCGGCGTGTGCGAGCGCGTCGTGGAGGGCGTTGGGTGCAGGTGCCGCCCAACCAGCAGCTCGGACGACACCTGCACTCCACCCCTCGCGTGAACCGCCTCGTGTGCCCGAGACGTCCGCGTCGTCATGTGACCACCATGACGGAGCAGACGTTACCAGAAAACGGGCCAATTGGTTTGTTTCATTTCTCAGGGGCAGACATGCCGTCAGAGGTGAGCATCCACCCGCCTTGCTGCCAGGATCCACACAGCACATGTGGCAAACCGAACCCGGGAGTCGTGAGAATCCGAGCGGTCTCGTCGGCAGAGCCCCACTCCACCGGATCGCGGTGAGTGAGCCTCGTTCGAATCCTCACAGTAGACAGTGGGGTCCGCATGGTTGGACGCCGCAGTCGTGACGGCTGCATCCGGGCCGTATGGCGTTTTTCTGCCGTCCGATGGCGCCGGTGCCGGCTGTTGCAGCCGCCACCGATCCAGGATCGCACGGGTGGCTGGCAGACCCGCCACGACGGCATGCCGGCTCGGCGACAGGAATTGTCCTGTCACCGAGTCGGCAATGTGTGCGGCGCCCTGGGTCAGGACGCTCGGGGCCGAGCGCGGTTGTGCGCCGGTATCGGCTTCCGTTCCCAGTCGACCTGCCGTGGTGGGATGAACATGGGGTGCCGGTCGGCTCCCATCTCTATCTCCCAGTCGCTGTGATGCAGCAGCCGGTGGTGAAATCCGCAGAGCAGCACCAGGTTACCCATGTCGGACGGCCCGCCTGCGGACCAGTGGATGATGTGGTGACCTTCGCACCAGGACGGCGGCGCACCACACCCGGGGAACGCGCATCCTCGATCCCGCGCCACCAACGCCTTTCGCTGCCGCTTGGTGACCGTTCGAGTGGACACCCCGAGATCGAGCGGTGCCCCATTCCCGTCGAGCACGATCGGCGTGACGATCGAATCGCAACTCAGGAGCCGCGCCGCCGTGATGCTCAGCGGCCCCATCCATTCGGTCCACGCGACTCCATCGACGGCGAAGAGTGAGTCGTCCGGCGAGGCGGCGGCATCCTGCTGCGCTCGTGCACTGCAGTCGGTGTGGTCGGCGAGATCCTTGGCGTTGACGTGGAGGGAGACGTGTGGCCGTTCTCCACCTTCTTCGCCAGCGATCCCGGAGTCGAGGTAACGGCGAAGGAGTTCGGTGAACCCATCGGCCCGCCGCTGCCCAGGGGTGCGGGGGTCCTTGGTTCCATCCTGCGCGGGTCGCGGCTTGGACAGTCCGGAGAGCGCCGAGAGCAGCATTTCACCGGTAACGGCATCCAGGTCGCCTTTGACGGCGACGCGCCCGTTGAGCGTCTTGGACGCGTGGAACTCGTTGAGTTCGGTGTCTTCACTGGGCGGCGGATCGTCGGACTCGAAGGCACGTTCCAACCTGGCGATCACGGCGCGCACCGCATCAGTGTTGGCGGTAGGGCCGGTTGCCGCGAACAGCAA
>NZ_LTCZ01000396.1:0-33639 GCF_001583455.1 Rhodococcus sp. LB1
CTACCTCGTCCTGGACGAGGCCGACGAGATGCTGAAGATGGGTTTCCAGGAGGACGTCGAGCGCATCCTCGCCGACACTCCGGAGTACAAGCAGGTGGCGCTGTTCTCGGCGACGATGCCGGGGGCCATCCGCAAGATCTCGAAGCAGTACATGCACGATCCCGTCGAGATCACGATGAAGTCGAAGACGTCGACGGCCTCCAACATCTCGCAGCGGTACGTCCAGGTGGCGCACCAGCGCAAGCTCGACGCCCTGACGCGTGTCCTCGAGGTCGAGGACTTCGAGGCGATGATCATCTTCGTGCGCACCAAGCAGGCCACCGAGGACCTCGCGGAACGACTGCGCTCGCGCGGATTCTCCGCGTCGGCGATCAACGGCGACATCGTGCAGGCGCAGCGTGAACGGACCATCGGCCAGCTCAAGAGCGGCGCCCTCGACATCCTCGTGGCCACCGATGTGGCCGCGCGTGGTCTGGACGTGGACCGCATCTCCCACGTCGTCAACTACGACATCCCGCACGACACGGAGTCGTACGTCCACCGGATCGGCCGCACCGGTCGCGCCGGGCGCGCCGGCGAGGCGCTGCTGTTCGTGGCGCCGCGCGAGCGGCACCTGCTCAAGGCCATCGAGAAGGCGACCCGTCAGCCGCTGGCCGAGATGCAGCTGCCCAGCGTCGACGACGTCAACGCGCAGCGGGTGTCCAAGTTCGGCGACTCGATCACCGAGAGCCTCACGTCCGACAACCTGGCGTTGTTCCGCAAGATGATCGAGGACTACGAGCAGGAGCACGACGTCCCGCTCGCCGACATCGCCGCCGCGCTCGCGGTGCAGTCGCGCGACGGTGAGGCGTTCCTCATGGCGCCCGAACCGCCGCCCGCGCCCCGCCGCGAGCGCGAGCCCCGCGAACGTCCGGCGCGCCGTTTCGACGACGGCCCCCCGACGCGGTCGCGTGGACCGGAGGGCCAGGAGCTCGCGACGTACCGCATCGCGGTCGGCAAGCGGCACCGTGTCGTGCCGGGTGCGATCGTCGGTGCCATCGCGAACGAGGGTGGGCTGCGGCGCAGCGACTTCGGGCACATCAGCATCCGCCCGGACCACAGCCTGGTGGAGTTGCCCGCAGACCTGTCCAGCGAGACCCTGGAAGCCCTGCGCCGTACCCGGATCTCCGGTGTGCTGATCCAGCTGCAGCCCGATTCGGGTCCGCCGTCGGGTCGGCCGCGCGGTGGCCGCGACGATCGGGCAGGCGGAAAGTTCCAGCGCGACCGGGACAGCCGGAAAAGGCCGCGCGAGTAGCACTCGCGCGGCCGTCCCGAACGGGATCCCCGGCGATTACGCCGGGGGAGCGGGAGCCGGGGCGGGCTGTGCCGCCTCGGCGGGCAGCGGACCCTCCTCGGGAACGAAGAACGAACCGACGGTCGGCAGCACGTAGCACGTCGCGTTGGTGTAGCCGACGGTGCCGAAGATCGATGCCACGACGGTGCCGGGCCCCGTCGCCACGACCTTGTTCAGCGCCGGGTAACCGCCGTCGGTGACGCCGTCGAGGGGCAGGATTCCGCTGGAGCCGGTGTTGGTGTTGATCCACGCGACGTTGAGTCCCGACGACTTCACGACACCGGGGTATGCGGAGAGGGCCTGGAACCTGATCTCGTTCGCCTTCACCTCGGCGGTGGGCCCCGTGGTGCCCGATGCCAGCGTCAGCGTGACCGGTGCGACGGTGCCGCAACCCACGGTCGGTGCGGTGTAGAGGAACGGCGTGTACGCGCCCGCGACGTCACGCAGCACGGTCGACGTGGCCAGCGCCTCGACCGCGGCCTTCTCCTCGGGCTTGTCGGCCTGGGTGCGCAGTTCGGTGAGTCCGGGGACGTCCGGGGTGGCCGGTTCCGCCGCTGCCGTGCCCGAGAGGCCGAAAGTCGCCGCGATACCGACCGTTGCCGCCGCGATCGTGCGTCGCATCACGCTCATACCGTCCACCTGAACTCCTCGTTGTCTCGTCCGGGCAGCTCTGCAGCGCCGCCCGAGCGGTGAATTTACCCGAGATAGTGGAATCAGTCAGGACCAGCTGCCGCCGCCGGCCAGCGTATCGGCGCGTGCGCCGTCGAGGGATTGCCGGATGATGTCGGCGTGACCGGCGTGCCGGGCGAGTTCCTCGATCTGGTGCAGCAGCATGTAGCGGACCGTGAAGGTGACTCCCGACGCCATCCACTGCGCCACGTCGGCGGGCAGGTCGACGTCGCGCTCCAGATCGGTTTCGGCGGCGACCGCGGCCTCGGTGGCGCGCTGGGCGTCGTCGAAGCGGGCGAGGAGGACGTCGACGGTCTCGTCCTCGGCGACGTTCCATGCGGCCATCCACACTGCCACCGGATCGCCGCCGGCATCGCGCGTGGCCCCGGTGATGCGGGAGGTCATCGCCTCTTCGCCGTCGATCACGTGCTTGAGGAGGGAAGCCAGGCTCATCTCGCTGGCGCTGGGCACGCTGCGGGCCTGCTCCTCGGTCAGCCCGGACAGCGCGTTACGAAAGGCGGTCCGCTGGTTGTCCAGCATGAGGAGAAGGAGTCCGTGCTCGTCGGAGATGGGGTTCTGGGTGCTGGGTGTCTCGGTCATGCGTTCAGTCTGGCGCGGATAGCGGACACCTACTGTCCTCGATCGACACTCTGCGCGCGTTCCCGGCGGTTCGGCCAGGACCGACCTACGATCGAGGCACGTGTCCGGGGAACGCCCCTGTTCCTGTGATCGAGTCGCGAACCGAGGTGCTTATGCCCCTGGAAGATTCGTCGTCGGCCTTCGCCGACCCGTCCCGGGAGGGTGCGGCCCCGCCGGAGCACGACCTCGAAGGGCACATCATCGAGGCCCGGTCCGAGGACTTCTTCCACGCCCGAGAACTGCAAGTGGACAACGAGTGGTTCAAGACCGCGGTGTTCTACGAGGTTCTGGTCCGCGCGTTCTTCGATTCCTCCGGCGACGGAACGGGCGATCTCCAGGGGCTGACGTCCAAACTCGACTACCTGTCCTGGCTCGGCGTCGACTGCCTGTGGCTGCCGCCGTTCTACGACTCACCGCTACGCGACGGCGGATACGACATCCGCGACTTCCGCGCCGTGCTCCCGGAGTTCGGGACGGTCGAGGATTTCGTCCAGCTCTTCGATCAGGCGCACCGCCGCGGGATCAGAGTCATCACGGACCTGGTCATGAACCACACCTCCGACACACACGCATGGTTCCAGGAGTCGCGCGCCGACCCCGAGGGCCCGTACGGCGACTTCTACGTGTGGTCGGACCGGGACGCGGGGTACCCGGACGCGCGCGTCATCTTCGTCGACACCGAGACGTCCAATTGGACGTGGGATCCGGTGCGCAAGCAGTACTACTGGCATCGTTTCTTCTCCCATCAGCCGGACCTGAACTACGACAATCCCGACGTCCAGGGCGCGATGATCGACGTGCTGCGGTTCTGGTTGGACCTCGGAATCGACGGCTTCCGGTTGGACGCCGTGCCCTACCTGTTCGAGCGGGAGGGCACCAACTGCGAGAACCTGCCCGAGACCCATGCGTTTCTCAAGAAGTGCAGGGCCGTCATGGACGCCGAGTACCCGGGGCGGGCGCTGCTCGCCGAAGCCAACCAGTGGCCGTCGGACGTCGTGGAGTACTTCGGGGAGCCGGACGTGGGCGACGAGTGCCACATGGCGTTCCACTTCCCGCTGATGCCCCGCATCTTCATGGCCGTGCGGCGGCAGAACCGGTTCCCGATCTCCGAGATCCTCGCGCAGACCCCGCCGATTCCGAGCTCGTGCCAATGGGGAATCTTTCTCCGGAACCACGACGAGCTGACGCTCGAAATGGTGTCGGACGAGGAGCGTGACTACATGTATTCCGAGTACGCGCAGGATCCGCGGATGAAGGCGAACATCGGCATCCGGCGACGTCTCGCGCCGTTGCTCGAGAACGACCGCAACCAGCTCGAGCTGTTCACCGCGCTGCTGCTGAGCCTGCCGGGTTCGCCCGTCCTCTACTACGGCGACGAGATCGGCATGGGCGACAACATCTGGCTCGGCGATCGGGACTCGGTGCGAACGCCGATGCAGTGGACTCCCGACCGCAACGCCGGATTCTCCCGCGCCGACCCGGCGCGAATGTACTTGCCGGTCATCATGGATCCCACGTACGGCTACCAGTCGGTGAACGTCGAGGCGCAGATGAACTCGACCAATTCGTTGCTGCACTGGACCCGGCGCCTGATCCAGGTCCGCAAACAGCATCCGGCGTTCGGAACGGCGTCGTTCACCGAGCTCGGCAGCGCGAACCCGGCCGTCCTGTCGTATGTTCGGGAGACGCCGCCGAGCCAGGACCGGCCGTACAGCGACGTCATTCTGTGCGTCAACAACCTGTCCAGGTTCCCGCAGGCGGTGATCCTGGACCTCACCCAGTTCGCCGGCCGAATTCCCGTGGAACTCACCGGTTCCGTTCCCTTCCCCTCCATCGGGGAGGACGGGTACATGATCACACTCCCCGGTCACGGATTCTTCTGGTTTGCGCTGCAACCGGATCCGAAGTCCGACGGCGCGGTGAGCGGACACCCGGTCAGCAGCGAAGCGGAACAGGCGGTGCAGCAGTGAACGAACCCAGCAGTGAACGCATTCCCGACGAGACCCTCGAGCGGCAACTCGTCCGATGGTTGCCGGATCGGCGGTGGTTCGCCGCCAAGGGCACCACCATCTCGGCGGTGCGGATCCTGCTGCGCCACGAGTTGATGTCGGTCTTCGGCTTCTCCGCCGAGCATCTCCTGGTGTCGGTGGAGTTCGAGGCGGGGCCGCCGCAGGTGTACCAGATACCGCTGGGGTTCCGCAGTCATCTGCCCGAGGACCTCGAGCCGTGGGCGCTGCCGGACGGCGACGGGAACATCATGATCGCGTACGACGGCCTGCACGATGCCGAGATCATCACCCTGTACGCCGACCTGCTGTCGGAGGCCGAGGGGTCCGGGCCGGTGCAGTTGAAGACCGTGCCGGGCACGGTGATCGAAGCGGGGCTCCGCGGGCGGACGCTCGGCGCGGAGCAGTCGAACACGTCGGTGGTGCTGGGGGAGAAGCTTCTGATGAAGATCTTCCGTCTGGTCACGCCGGGGGTGAACCCCGACGTCGAACTCCACCTCGCGCTCGCCGAAGCGGGCAGCGAATACGTGGCGACGCTGCGAGCGTGGATGGAGACGGACGTGGCCGGGATTCTGACCACCCTTGCGATGGTGCAGGATTTCGAGGCCAACTCGGCGGACGGGTGGAGCATGGCGCTCGGCAGCGTCCGCGACCTCCTGATCGAAGCGGATCTCCACGCCGCGGAGTTGGGAACGGACTTCGCCGGCGAATCCTACCGGATGGGCGCCGCGGTCGCCGACGTGCACGCGACCCTGGCGCGTGCGCTCGGTGCGGAGGAACGACAGGTGGCGTCGACGACCGTGGAGGCGATGACGCGCAGGCTGGACGCCGCCACCTCGATCGTTCCCGAACTGGGAGCGGTGGCCGCGGCGGTGCGGGGCAAGTTCGCCGAGGCGGAAGCTCTGGGAGCCACCACCGTCCAGCGGATTCACGGCGACCTCCACCTGGGGCAGGTGCTGCGGACGCCGGAGCGGTGGCTGCTCATCGACTTCGAGGGGGAGCCCGCCAAGACGCTCGACGAGCGCCGCGAACGGGACAGTCCGTTGCGGGACGTCGCGGGAATGCTGCGGTCCTTCGACTACGCCGCTCACCACCTGCTGGCCGATTCGGTGCCGATGGGAGCGATGGGGGCGGCGTCGCAGCGGGACTTCCGCGCGAGGGAGTGGGCGCAGCGCAACGCCGACGCCTTCTGCGAGGGCTATGCCTCCGTGTCGGGCACCGACCCGCGTGAGGCGGCGGCGTTGCTGCGGGCCTACGAACTCGACAAGGCGGTGTACGAGACCGTGTACGAGGCGAGGAACCGCCCGAATTGGATCGGCCTGCCCCTCTCCGCCATTCGCAGACTCACCGGAGTACCTCGGTGAGAGTCGGGGACGAGACCGTGCCCGTGTCGAACTGAGTGCGGTACAGCTCCTCGTACCGGCCGCCTGCGGCGAGCAGTTCGGAGTGGGTGCCGCGTTCGACGATGCGCCCGGCCTCGACCACGAGGATCAGATCGGCGGCGCGGACGGTCGACAGCCGGTGCGCGATCACCACCGCGGTCCGTCCGGCGAGGGCCTCGCCCAGCGCCTCCTGGACGGCGGCCTCGGACGTGGAGTCGAGGTGCGCCGTCGCCTCGTCGAGGATGACCACCCGCGGATGCGCGAGCAGCAGGCGCGCGATGGTCAGCCGCTGGCGTTCGCCTCCCGACAGCCGGTAACCGCGTTCGCCGACCACTGTGTCGAGGCCGTCGGGCAGGGCGGCGACGAGGTCGGTGAGCCGCGCCCGTTCCAGCACCTCCGCGAGTTCGGCCGGCGTGGCGCCCGGGCGGGCGAGCAGGAGGTTGGCCCGCACGGTGTCGTGGAAGAGGTGCCCGTCCTGAGTCACCATGCCGACGGTGGCCCGCACGGAGTCGGCCGTCAGGTCGCGCACGTCCACCCCGCCGAGTTTCACCGAGCCGGCGTCTGCGTCGTAGAGCCGGGGAACCAGTTGGGCGATGGTGGACTTGCCGGCTCCGGACGATCCCACCAGCGCGACCATCTGCCCGGGTTCGGCGCGGAACGACAGCTGGTGCAGTACGTCGACGCCGCCGCGGGTGTCGAGGGTCGCGACCTCTTCGAGCGACGCCAGCGACACCTTGTCGGCGGAGGGGTATGCGAACTCCACGGAGTCGAACTCCACCGACACCGGGCCCTCGGGCACCGCGACCGCGTCGGGCTTCTCCGCGATCAGCGGCTTCAGGTCGAGGACCTCGAAGACGCGCTCGAAGCTCACCAGCGCACTCATCACGTCCATGCGTGCGCTGGCCAGTGCGGTGAGGGGCGAGTACAACCGGGTCAGCAACATCGCCATCGCGACGACGGCACCCGCGTCGAGTTGTCCGCGCAGTGCGTAGAACCCGCCCAGCCCGTAGACGAGCGCCAGCGCGAGAGCGGATACGAGAGTGAGCGCGGTGACGAACACCGACTGCAGCATCGCCGTGCGGACGCCGATGTTCCGTACCCGCCGGGCACGGACCGCGAACTCGGCGGACTCCTCGGACGGACGGCCGAACAGCTTCACGAGTGTGGCACCCGGCGCCGAGAACCGCTCCGTCATCTGAGTGCTCATCACCGAATTGTGGTTGGCTGCCTCACGATTGAGTTGCGCCAGCCGTGCGCCCATCTTGCGGGCGGGCAGGACGAAGATCGGCAACAGCAGCAGCGCGCACAGCGTGATCTGCCAGGAGATCCCGATCATCACGATGAGCGTGATGCCGAGCGTGACGAGGTTGGACACCACGCCCGACAGCGTGTCGCTGAACGCGCGCTGCGCGCCGATCACGTCGTTGTTGAGGCGGCTGACCAGCGCGCCGGTGCGAGTGCGGGTGAAGAACGCGATCGGCATCCGCTGCACGTGGTCGAACACGGCGGTCCGCAGGTCGAGGATCAGGTTCTCACCGATGCTCGCGGACAGCCACCGCGTCCACAGGGCGAGTGCGGATTCGAGTACGGCGATGACCGCGATGAGCGCCGCGAGGCGCACGACGACGGACACCGCGTCGCCCCCGACGATGGCGTTGACGACACGGCCCGCCAGCACTGGGGTGGCCACGGCCAGCGCGGCCGTGACGACGCTGAGCAGCAGATACCACCCGAGGCTGCGCCGATGCGGCAGGGCGAAGCGGGCTATCCGCCGCAACGTGGTGCGGGAGAAGGGTCGACGATCCTCTTGGGCGTGCATCGCGTTGTACATCGCGTTCCACGCCGTGACTTCCATGCTCATGCCAGCGGCCTCCTGTCGCTATCCCCCCACGGTAGAGCCGGGGTATGACACGACGGTAGAACCTCAACGTTACTCGAGGTCAAGCTGCGGGCGGGAAGCGCTACTTCGCGACGTCCACGACCACCCGCGTCGGATCGGACAGGGTCGACACCGTGAAGGGACGGTCCGGTTGGGTCACGCCGATGAACGACTGCGTGACGCCTTCGAACACGAGCGCGCCGTTCACCTCGGTCACCGTGCCGCCGGGAACACCGGGCACCGGGTTGGGGCCCGAGTATCCCTCCACATCACTGTCGAACGGGTACGCCGAGCCGTCGATCTGCACCTGGAGGATGCCGTTGCCCGACACCGGGATCGTCTTGCCGCTGCCGTCCTGCACCGCCTCGTCCACATATGCGACCCGCCAGCCCGGCGTGCCCTTGCCGCCGAGTTCGTACACCACGCGGTCGAATCCCTCGTGCTCGCCGACGCGGACGTCGGTGACCGTGAGCTTCGCGGACTCGGACGCCGCGGACGATTTCGGCGACGCGTCGGTCGGGATCGGCGCCGACTCGGATTCGAGGGCGCTGCTGGTGGTGGCGGCCGCGGCCGGGGACGTCGCCGCCACACTGCTGGCGGAGTTCGACTCCGAGCATCCGGTGAGCGTCAGCGTCAGGGCGCAGGCGGCGAGCGCGGCGAAGGGACCGATCCGGTGGTTGATCATGATCCGATCGTAAGCCGGGTCCGATCAGACACGAGGGAGCCCCTGGCGTGGCGTCGCGATCGCGTCCAGGTACAGCCAAGTGCCGTCCTCCCGGACGAATCGGCTGTTCTCGTGCAGCGATTCGCGGTGGCCGTCCAGTACGTAGTGCGCGCGGAACTCGACGGTGCCGGTGGTGTCGAGCAGTCCGCCCCCGCTCGTGCCCAGGATGTCGAGGCGGGTCCAGCGCTGCTCCGGATCGAGGTTCAGAGTCCCGGGCCGCGTGCTCGGATGCCACGTCGCGAGGAGGTAGTCGGCATCCAGCACGGCGAACGCGCTGAACCGTGATCGCATCAGGCGTTCGGCCGTGGGCGCCGTCGTCTCGCCGCGGTGATACCTCCCGCAGCAGTCGTCGTACGGTTCACCGAGCAGGCAGGGGCATCGAGCGGTCACGGTTCCAGTATGGACGGCGGTCACACGAGCTTGTGGGTGCGGTCCTTCCAGTACGGCGCGCGCAGTTCCCGCTTGAGGATCTTGCCGGTGGGGTTGCGGGGCAGCAGGTCGACGATGTCGACCGTCGTCGGGCACTTGAACTTCGCCAGACGCTGGCGGGTGTAGTGGATCAACTCGTCCGGTTCGATACTCGTCCCGGTCACCGGCACGACGACAGCCTTGACCGTCTCACCCCAGTGGTCGTCGGGCACGCCGATCACCGCCACCTCCGCAACCGCCGGGTGCTCGACGAGCACCCGTTCGATCTCGGGGGAATACACGTTCTCACCGCCGGTGATGATCATGTCCTTCAGCCGGTCCTCGATGAACACGAAACCGTCGGCGTCCGCGCGTCCCATGTCGCCGCTGCGCAACCATCCGTCGGCGGTGACGGCCTCCGCCGTCGCCTCGGGCTTGCCGAGATACCCGGGCGTGCGTTGATCCGAACGCCACCACAATTCGCCCGTCTCGCCGGGGGCGACGTCCTCGGCCGTGGCCGGGTCCACGATGCGCATCTCCACACCGGGAATGGGTTGTCCCGCCGACGCCATCCTCTCCTCCTGCGCCGGGTCGCGATGCACCTCGGGCAGCAGAGCGGTGACGACACCCGCGCACTCGGTCATTCCGTAGACCTGGACGAACTCCGCCTCCGGCCAGGCCGCGAGCGCGCGGCGCAGCAACGGCAGCGGCATCGGCGCCGCGCCGTATGTGATGCGATGCAGCGCACCGAACGCGGCGACGGCCTGCTCGCCGGCGGCGAGCACTCCGGCGATCACCGGCGGCACCAGGAACGCGATGTTCGCACCCGCCGCGAGCGCACCGAACAGGGACGGGGCGTCGGCCTCCCTGGTGAAGTGGCACCGGGCGCCGGCGTGCACACCCATGATGGCGTAGCAACTTCCGCCGACGTGGAACAGCGGCATGGCGACGAGCAGGCAGTCGTCGTGGCGCGCGGGCAGGATCTCGAGCACCGCGGCGCTGTGGGCGATCAGGTTGCGGTGGGTCAGCTGAACCCCCTTCGGCCTGCCGGTGGTTCCCGAGCTGTACAGGATCAGGGCGGTGGCATCCGCTCCCACCTCCGGTGTCGACGACAGCACGGACGCCTCGGCGAGCCACGGCTCGAACTCGTCGTGCTCTCCGCCGACGGTGATGATCTGCTCGATGCCGGTCAGCCGGTCGCGCAGTGCCATGACCTGTTGGAGGAACTCGTTGCCCACGAACAGGATCCGCGCCCCGGAATCGTTGATCACGTAGTCGAGTTCCTCACCGGCCAGGCGCCAGTTGGGGACTGCGGCGGCCGCGCCGAGTAACGAGGCGGCGTAGGTGACCTCGAGGCAGGACAGATGGTTCTTGTCGACGAACGCGACCGTGTCGCCCGCCCCGATTCCGCCCTCCGCCAAGGCTCCCGCGATGTGCAGGATCCGGTCGTGCCATCCGGACCACGTGTAGTCGGTGCCCTGGAACTGCACGGCGACGTCATCCGGTCGGACCTGCGCCCAGTGCGCGAGTCGGTCGAAGATGATCTCGTTGTCGGCGTCCGACATGCGCCCACCTCTCGTCTGTGACGTCAGTCACATCAGGCTAGTAGCCGGTGATCCGATCAGTGACGTTTTGCCTCACGCGGCCGAACTGCTTCGGCTCTGTGTGTCCGCGCGTCGCAGCGCGGCGGTGCCGATGGCGCCGACCACGATCAGAGTGATGCCCAGCCAATCGGGGTCGTTGTCGGTGACGAGCATCGCGATCCCCACGCCGACCACGAACGGAGGCAGGAAGTCGAACAGTTTGACGAGGGGCGGTGCCACCTCTTCCGGTTCTCCGGGCTCCCGCGGCGTCTGCGCGCTCGCCACGTCCGGATACCACTCGGTGAAGGACAGCGCGAACAGCAACGCCCCGATCGGGATGATCCAGCCCGTCCAGAAATTGTCCGGTTGGTCGAGGACCAGGTCGCCGTACAGCCCGGCCGCCGCCGATACTGTGAAGGACAGCGCCCACACCAGCGTGATGAGCTGATTGACCTTGAGGAACAGCGGCGAGGTCCAATACTCCTCGGGCGTGGTCTCTTTCGCGTACGGCAGGGTGAACGGATTGCGTAGCAGCAGCGAGCCGAACGCGAACGCGACCAGCGCCAGGCTCGACATCTCGCCCGACCACTTCTCCAGCCACGTGATCAGGTCGTCGGATGCGAACAGTCCGATCGCGGCGAGGCAGCCGAAATAGAGGATGTCGAACACTTCGAGGGGTTTGAATGTTCCGCCGCGTCGGTGGCTGAGGAACAGGAACAGGATCGACAACCCGAGAGCGGTGGCGACCGACTCCTCGAACCGCCCGGGACCGGACAGCAGCGACATCAGGATCCACGGCGCCAGGCCGGCGAAGGGTGATTGCAGGAACGCGTCGAGGAACCGCGATCCCGCCCGGGGTTTGGGGGATTCGTTGGCCATGAGGCTCTCCTTCGCACCGGCGATACCGGAATTCTCCCAGGTCGGCACTTCCGTTGTGGGCGTTTCCGCGCGGGTCTCCGTGTCCGAGATCACGGCCGCGGGGACCCAAGATCAGGGTGGTCCCTGATGGCGGGCCGCCGCGGGTGTCGACAAGATGGAGGAGTGCGCCGCGCGTGCACCGTCCCGGCCCGTCACCACGGGGCCGGACCGCCACAAGAGGAATGACGAAAGGCGATCATGAGCACGCATGCCCCCGCTGTCGCTGCCCGTGCTGTCGAGCTGTCCAAGACGTACGGCACCGGCGACACCCAGGTTCACGCGCTCAGCGCGGTATCCGCCGAGTTCGCCCGTGGTGAGTTCACCGCGATCATGGGACCGTCCGGTTCCGGTAAGTCGACGCTGATGCACTGCCTGGCAGGTCTCGACGCGGCCAGTTCGGGTTCCGTCCTCATCGGCGACACCGAGTTGACGACGCTGACGGACAAGCAGATGACGCAGCTGCGACGCGACCGGATCGGCTTCGTGTTCCAGGCGTTCAACCTGGTGCCGACGCTGACGGCACTGGAGAACATCACCCTTCCGCTGGACATCGCGGGCCGCAAGCCGGACGCCGCGTGGCTCGAGAACGTGCTCACCAAGCTCGGACTGCAGGACCGTCTCGAGCATCGCCCCGGCGAGTTGTCCGGCGGTCAGCAGCAGCGAGTCGCGTGTGCCCGCGCCCTTGCGGGGCAGCCGGAGATCATCTTCGGCGACGAGCCCACCGGCAACCTCGACTCGAAGTCGTCGGGGGAGGTGCTGTCGATCCTGCGGGCGGCGGTGGACGAGTTCCACCAGACCGTCGTCATCGTCACGCACGATCCCCGCGCGGCGGCCTACGCCGACCGGGTGGTCTTCCTCGCCGACGGCAAGATCGTCGACGAACTGCGTGACCCGACGGCCGATTCGGTCCTCGACACGATGAAGCGACTCGACGAGCCCGCCCACGCCCTCGCGTCCGACGCGGCGGTCTGACCGCATGGCGTCCACATCCAGCGCTCCGATGCGCAAGGTGTCGCTGCGCAACCTGGCGGCACACAAGGTCCGGCTGGCGCTGACGGTGCTGTCCGTGGTGCTCGGCACCGCGTTCGTCGCCGGCTCCTTCGTCTTCACCGACACCCTCCAGAAGACGTTCGACTCGATCTTCGAGAACACCGCGCAAGGTGTCGACGTCCGGGTGTCGAGCGAGGAGCGCAACTCCAGCGGAGTGCCCCTCGCCGACCTCGACACCATCACAGCGCTGGACGGAGTGCGCGCGGTGGCACCTGCCGTCAGCGGGCAGATCGTCCTCATCGACTCCGACGGCGCCGCCGTACAGACGGGTGGTGCGCCGAGCATCGGCGAGTCGTACCTCCCGCCGGGTCAGGCGCTCGGTGAACCCGACGAATACGTTCAGGGGGGCCCGCCGGCCCAGGTCGGCCAGATGGCCGTCAACGCCAGTGCCGCCGAACGCGCGCAACTGACGGTCGGCGACACCACCAAGGTCCTCGTGCCCGCTCGCGGCATGGTCGACGTCACCGTCTCCGGCATCTACGACACCGGCAACGAGACCGGTGGATTCATCGGCGCGACGTTCGTCGACTCGCAGGCCCGTCAACTGTTCACCGACGGCAAGCACGTCGAGTACATCGACGTCGCCGGAACGGGTCTGTCCCAGACCGACTTGCGCGACGAGATCGCCGCGGCCCTTCCCGACGCGAAGGTCCAGACCGGCGACGAGGTGCGCGAGGAGACCAAGGCGCAGGTGACGGAGGCGCTGAGCTTCATCAACTACTTCCTCCTCGCATTCGGTGCGATCGCCCTGCTCGTCGGCACGTTCATCATCTACAACACGTTCTCGATGATCGTGGCCCAGCGCCTGCGCGAACTGGCACTGCTCCGCGCGATCGGTGCCAGCCGCAAGCAGGTGGGCCGTTCCGTGGTCTTCGAGGCCCTCGTGGTCGGCGTGATCGGCAGCGCGATCGGGATCGCCGCCGGCGTCGGCCTGGCCTACGGTCTGCGCGCACTGCTGAACGCGTTCGACGTCGGTCTGCCCGAGGGGCCCCTGCAGGTGGGGCCGCGCACGATTCTCATCGCCCTCGTGGTCGGGGTGCTGGTGACGACGATCAGCGCGTACGCGCCCGCCCGGCGCGCGTCCAAGGTGCCGCCGGTCGCGGCGATGCGGGAGGAATTCGCGTCCACCGGTGACTCACTGCACGTGCGGACCATCGCCGGCGCCGTCCTCGGTGTCCTCGGCGTCGTGGGACTCGTGATCGGCTCGCGCGGCACCGGTGGTGGCGCGGCCGCGGTCGTCGGTGCCGGCGCGCTCGGTCTGATCCTGGCCGTGCTGTTCGCCGCCCCGGCGTTGTCCCGGCCGATCGTCGGGGCCCTCGGAGCGGTACTGGCCAAGCCGTTCGGCCCGGTCGGGCGCCTGGCCCGCACCAATGCCGTGCGGAATCCGCGTCGCACCGCCGCCACCGCGTTCGCACTGACGCTCGGTCTGATGCTCGTGTCCGTGATCGGTGTGTTCGGCGCGTCCGCGAAGGCCAGCGTCAACCAGCTCGTCGACTCCGGGGTGTCCGCCGACTACGTGCTCACCGGCCCCAACCAGATCGGTGTGCCCAGCGGCGCGGCGAGGGCCGTGCGGAACCTCGACGACGTCCAGAGCGCCGCCGCCCTGCATCCGGTGTCCGTGAAGGTCGACGACGAGCAGCAGCAGGGCGCGTCGCTGGACGGCCCGCTCGAGGGCGTCCTCGACTACAAGCTCGTCGAGGGCGGCGCAGATCTGACGGGCAACCACCTCATCGTGTCCCAGACGACGGCCGCGCAGAAGGGCTGGACACTGGGGACCACCGTCCCGATGACGAGCGCCGACGGGAAGGTCGTCGACGCCGAGGTGACAGGCGTCTTCGAGGACAACCAGCTGGTCGGCGACTGGCTCGTCTCGGACGACGTGTACCGCCAGGTGATGCCCGCCGCGACCATTCCCGACCTGGCTGTCCTCGTCGACGCGAAGCCGGGTGCGGATCTGACGCAGCTGCGCGCCGACCTCGAATCCGCGACCAAGCAGTTCGTCGTGGTTCAGGTGCAGGACCGCGAACAGTTCAAGGGAACGCAGGGGCAGCAGATCGACACGCTCCTCGCCATCCTCTACGGACTGCTCGCACTCGCCGTCGTGATCGCGATCCTCGGCATCATCAACACGCTCGCGCTGTCGGTGGTCGAGCGTCGGCGGGAGATCGGCATGCTCCGCGCGGTCGGAATGCAGCGGTCCCAGATGCGTCGCACGATCTACCTGGAGTCGATGCTGATCGCGGTGTTCGGTGCGGCCGTCGGCGTGCTGCTGGGCATCGCATTCGGCTGGGGCTTCGTGAGCACCCTGAAGGACCAGGGGCTCGACCAGGTGACGGTGCCGTGGGGGCAGGTGATCGCGATGCTGCTCGGATCCGGCGTGGTCGGCGTACTCGCCGCGCTGTGGCCGGCGAGCCGCGCCGCCCGCACCCGGCCGCTCGAGGCCATCGCCGACCTCTGACCCGTGAGTACTTGTCAACCGCGGGCGGTTGACAAGTACTCACGGGTGCGGAGCGCGTTTGATATGACTTGTGCCAGAGATGTGATGGCGGTCATGTTCGTCGCAGGGGCAGATTGGGTGGGTACGGGGACAGTGCAGAGAATTGTGATCGTCGGAGCGGGCCTGGCAGGTCTGCGCACAGCCGAGGAACTCCGGCGGGCCGGATACGAAGGTGACCTGGTTCTTCTCGGCGGGGAACCGCACCTTCCCTACGACCGCCCACCGCTGTCGAAGGAAGTGATGCGCGGGGAGACGAGCGACACCACGCTCAAGCCGCGTGAGTTCTTCGACGAGAAGAACATCCAGTTGCGTCTGGGGGTCGAGGCGGTCGCGGTGGACACCGGATCCCGCATCCTGAGACTCGCCGACGGCACCGAACTCGGCTACGACGAACTGGTGATCGCCACCGGCCTCGTGCCGCGGCGGATACCGGGTCTGCCCGACCTCGCGGGCGTCCACGTTCTCCGGTCCATCGATGAGAGCCTGGCGTTACGCGCGGACCTCGCCGAGGGCAAGCGGGCACTGATCGTCGGCGCGGGCTTCATCGGCTGCGAGCTGGCGGCGAGCATGCGGGCCGGTGGTCTCGACGTGGTGCTGGTGGAGCCGCAGCCGACGCCGCTCGCGTCCGTGCTCGGCGAGAAGATCGGCGGACTCGTCGCCCGGCTGCACACGGAAGAGGGAGTCGACCTGCGTGCCGGTGTCGGACTCACGTCGCTGGTGGGCACCGCCCGCGTCACCGGAGCCGTCCTCGGCGACGGAAGCGAGGTGGACGTCGACGTCGTGGCGATCGGAGTCGGCTCGGTGCCGGTCACCGCGTGGCTCGACGGTTCGGGCGTCGAACTGGACAACGGTGTGGTGTGCGACGGCGTGGGACGCACGGCGGTGCCGCACGTGTGGGCGGTCGGCGACGTGGCCGCGTGGCAGCTGCAGGTGGGCGGTCGAAAACGTGTCGAGCACTGGAGCAATGCCGGTGAGCAGGCCAAGATCCTCGCCGGGGCGTTGACCGGGACCGGCGACGAGAACGCCGCCGCTCAGGTGCCGTACTTCTGGAGCGACCAGTACGACATCAAGATCCAGGCGCTGGGCACGGTGGCGGCCACCGACGAGGTGCACGTGATCAAGGACGACGGCCGCAAGTTCCTCGCCTACTACGAGCGGGACGGCATCCTGGCGGGTGTCGTCGGCGCCGGCATGGCGGGGGGCGTCATGAAGATGCGGGGCAAGATCGCGGCGGGAACTCCGATCGGCGAGGTCCTCGAGGCCGCGTCGGCGTAGGCCGCCGGGCGGGGGCGCGATAGATTCTCCGGGTGATTGTTGCGCTCATCGACTCGGGTCTCGGCATGCTGCCGACGTCGGCGTGGCTGCGCAAGTTGCGACCCGAACTGGATCTGATCCTCGCTCTGGATCCGGACGGGGCTCCGTGGGGTCCCAAGCCGGAACAGTGGGTGATCGACCGCGTTCTCGCGACCGCGCAGCGCTGCCTCGACCGCGGAGCCGAGGTGATCGTGCTGCCGTGCAACACGGCGAGCGTCACCGCGCTCGACCACGTCCGGGAGTTCGTCGGACCGGCTGTTCCGGTCGTCGGCACCGTTCCGGCGATCAAGCCGGCGGCCGCCGCGTGTCCGTCGGTGGCCGTCTGGGCGACCGCGGCAACGACGGCGAGCCGGTATCAGGCCGATCTGATCGAGAAGTTCGGGAACGGCAGTTCCGTGGTGGGTGTCGCGTGCCACGGTCTCGCCGAGGCGATCGACCGCGGCGAGCGGGACGCTGCCACCGCTGCCATCGCCTCCGCAGTGGAGCGCACACCCGACGGTGTGGGCGGGGTGGTGCTGGGCTGCACCCACTATCCGTTGGTGGCCGACGAGATCGCGGCGCAGCTCCCCGCCGGCGTGCGGTTGTTCGACAGCGCCGAGGCGGTGGCGGCGCAGACCCTCCGCCGTATCGATGCGTTGAACCGTCCGAGCGGGGGGGAAGGCACCGTCGAGGTCTTCCTCAGCGGCAGGCCCGGGCGGCTGCCCGCGAGCGCCGAGGCGTTCCCCGCCGGTCAGCTGTTGTCGGCGGGGCGTTCTCAGCCGAGTTGAACCATCCCGGCCGCCACGACGCGTGCGACGTTGTCGAGTTCCTCGCCGTGCCGCCTCGGCAGGTCGTCGAGGTCGTGGAGGCGGTCGCTGCCCGCCACGGAGAACATCGCGGCCACCCACGCCGTCGCACAGGCCCGGAGCGTCCCGGGTTGCACGGGGTAGGGCGAACTGGCCTGCAGGAGACGCTCGGTGATGTCGCTGAGGTAGTCGCGGAACCGTCGCAGGTGCGCACGGACGTCCGGGTGGGTCTCGGCCTCGCGCCAGATGATCACGCGCATCACCGACGAGTGGTGATCGCGCAGATTCAGCGCGTTGTCGAGGTTGACGAGGCTGGCGGCGGGGTCGCCCGGAGTCACCAGGGGGCCCACGTCGCCGAAGGGTTCGGTGGGCAGTCTCTCGGACAGCAGCGCCAGAAGGATGTCGGTCTTGGAGGGGAAGTAGTAGAACACCAGTCCTTTCGGGACGTGCGCGGCAGAGGCGATCGATGCGGTGGACGTGGCATCGAATCCGTGTACGGCGATGAGGGATTCGGCGGCGTCGAGAATCAGTTCTCTCGCGTCGCCGTCGATCTTCGCGCTGCGCCGCCGTCGGCCTTTCCGCGGTTGGGGGCCACCGGGCTTACCGAGATGGGGTGCTGGCATGAGCCTTTCCGGACGTGAACGGCGGGGCGCAGGCCGTAAGCCTGCGCCCCGCCCCAATCGATGTTCTCGGTGCTGTGGTTCACAGATCAGTGATGTGTCGCCAGCCCTCCGTGTCCGTGCATCCGGGAACTCATCATCGGCAACCCCGTGACAGCCACGACGACTGCCAGGACACCGACGACCCATGCGGTCCACGACGCGCCCGTGAATGCGTCGAAGTTCATCACCCACGGGGAGAGGAACAACAGCACGCCGAAGACGGCCATCGCGTACTCGGCCACAGTCATCTCCGGGCGGCTCATATGGACGAGACCGGAGAGGGCCACGAGTACACCGAGCACGATGAGTGACCACATCGCGGCGTTGTTGGTGTCGAGCCACAACGGCGAGAGCGCCGCGAAGGCTCCGATCACGATCGCCACCACATCTTGCATACGACTCCACGATCTCATGTCCAGCCTCCTCGAAATGGATTGTGTCCACCTCGAGTACACGCCTGATTGACCGCCCGATCAATACTTGCACCGTTGCATTCGGATAACGCGAACAGCAGGTCAGAGTATGTTTCGTGATCTTCGCCCGCGCTGTCGCGGCGACTGTCGGTCCCGTGTGGGACAGTGCCTTCGTGACTTCCACCGCGGACGACGTGAAGCGCGCACTCGACGAGTTGTCGGACGAGACCGACGCCGTCAATCTGGCACGGTTCTTCAAGACCGGTCCGGGGGAGTACGGGGAGGGCGACGTCTTCATCGGCGTGCGGGTTCCCGGGACGCGCAGCGTGGTTCGTGCGCACGCCGATCTGGATCTTCCGGAGGTGACGGTGCTGCTCGACAGTCCGGTGCACGAGCATCGACTGGCGGGGCTGCTGGTGCTCGCGGCGCAGTTCGACCGGGCGGCCAAGGCAGGCGATGACGCTCTGCGCGAGAAGATCGCGTCCTTCTACCTCGAACTGGTGATGCGGGGACGGGTGAACAACTGGGATCTCGTGGACTCGTCCGCCGACCGGATCCTGGGCGCGTGGCTGTACGACCGGCCGCGGGACCTGGTGTTCGAGCTGGCCGCGGACGACGACCTCTGGCGGCGCCGTGTCGCCCTGCTCAGTACGTTCGGTTTCATCCGCCGGGGTGACGCCTCCACGACGCTCGAGGTGGCGGAGCGTGTTCTCGGTGATCGCCGCGACCTCACGCAGAAGGCGACGGGCTGGATGCTGCGCGAGGTCGGCAAGCGGGTCGACCGCGACCTGCTCACCGGTTTCCTCGACCGGCACGCTGCGGCGATGGGCCGCACCGCGCTGACGTATGCGTGCGAGCATCTGACCGCAGAGGAGCGTGCGGGCTACCGCGCGATGCGGTGACGGGATACCCGCTACATTCGGTGGCATGACTGCTCCCGCGCCCACTCGCCGCCGCCGACGTGCCGGGGTGATTCTCGGCGCCGTCGTCGCTGCGATGGTCGTCGTCGCGGGAGGCGTGTTGTGGCTGGCGCCGGACCGCTACCTGCCGTGGGACACCGCAGAATTCCCGGCCGTCGACACGTCCGCGTTGTCGCCGCAGCAGGCACGGATCGTCGGGCTGCTCGAGGCCGAACACGACAGGCAGCGGCCGGGCACGTTCTACTCCGAAGGGGTCGAAGAGCCCTGGTGTGCGGACTTCGTCAGCTGGATCATGCGGGAAGCCGGCCAGCCGCTGGCGAATCCGAATTCCGGGCACTGGCGGATTCCCGGGGTCTACACGTTGCAGGAGTACTACGAGTCGCAGTCGCGGTTCGAGGGGGTCGGTGGCGGATACCGCCCGAGCGTCGGGGACGTGGTGCTCTACGACAACAGCAGCTGGGTCGGCCAGCACACCAACGTCGTCGTCGCGGTCGACGGAGACACCGCTACGACGGTCGGCGGCAACGAGTTCGGCCGTATCCGCGTCCACACCGTGGACTGGACGAGCGACTCCGCCGTCGTCGGTTTCGGCCGGCTCGGGTGAGCGGAGTCAGAATTCGATCTTGAGGTGATCGGTGACCGGCCGGGCCTGGCAGCCCAGGATGTAGCCGCTCTCGATGTCCTCGGGGTCGAGGATTTCGCTGTTCTCCATCTCGACCTTGCCCTCGAGCACGGTGCACGCACAGGACCCGCATTCGCCCTCCTGGCAGGAGTAGGGCACGTCGATTCCCTTGGCCAGCATGATGTCGACGAGGGTCTGCTTGCGGGGCCAGCTCAGGTTGTGGATCTCGCCGTCGAGTTCCACCTCCACGGTCGCGGCGTCGGCGGCCTCGTCCTCGGTGACCTCCACGACGTCGGCGTCACGGAACGGGTCGCCGGCCAGCGAGTTGAACACTTCGGCGTGCACCTGGCCGCGGGGCATCCCGGCGTCGGCGAGGGCCTTGTGGATGGTGTCCATGAACGGCGCCGGTCCGCACATGAATGCTTCGTGGCCCAGGTAGGGCGCAACGGCGGAGGCGAGCTGATCGACACCGGGCAGGCCCTGGACCGTCTCGAGCCAGTGGATGGACACGAGGCGCGACGGATACCGGCCCGCGAGGGCGCGGAGTTCCTCCGCGAAGATGACGGACTTCTCGTCGCGGTTGGCGTAGAAGAGCACGACCTTGCCGGACCCCTCGGTGAGGGCGGACTTGAGGATCGAGATCACCGGCGTGATGCCACTACCTGCCGCGAACAGCAGGAAGTCGTGGTCCAGTGACTTGGGGGTGAACACTCCCGACGGGGGGAGGACCTCGAGGGTGTCGCCGACGGCGACGTTGTCGCAGAGCCAGTTGGACCCGTAGCCCTCGGCCGTCCGCTTGACGGTCACCTTGGGGGCGTCGTCGGTGAACGGTGAGCTGGCCAGCGAGTAGCACCGGGCGACCGAGCCCGTGCGGTCGCTGGGGATGCGCAGGGTGAGGAACTGGCCCGGCTTGTAGGCGAACTTGTCGGCGAGGTCTGCCGGGACGTCGAAGACCAGTGACCGGGAGTCGGGGGTTTCCTCGACCACGCCCGACACGGTGAGCACCACCGATCGTGAGCTGTGCGGCACCTCGACAGTCGTCATCGTGTGTGCAGTCCTTCCGTACTTCGCAGCGCCGGAACGCTCGCTTGCCTGCTCCAAATATAGAACAGGTTCTAGTTTTTGCCTAGCGGGTGGGCTCCGCGTGAAGTGGACAGCCTATCGAGTGCCGCCCCCTCCGGTTCGGCCCGGCCGCACCTGCCCGTTCGGGCAGTTTGTGCGCCGCGGTCGGACGGTTCGGCCCCGCAGGCCTGTGACGGGGGCCCGAACTAGGTCACAGTGGATTCCAGGTGAGACGCCGATCACATCAAGTGCGTTCCCTTCCACAACGCTTCAGATCCGACATCGACAAATCGAGGAGACGGCCATGGCCATCGAGCTCAACCAGATCTGGGACTTCCCCATCAAGGAATTCCACCCGTTCCCGCGGGCACTGATGGGAGTGGGCGCCCACGACATCATCGGCGTCGAGGCGAAGAACCTCGGATTCAAGAGGACCCTGCTCATGACCACGGGCCTGCGCGGTTCGGGCATCATCGAGGAACTGGTCGGCAAGATCGAGTACCAGGGCGTCGAGGTCGTGCTCTACGACAAGGTCGAGTCCAACCCCAAGGACTACAACGTCATGGAGGCCGCCGCGCTCTACCAGAAGGAGAAGTGCGACTCGATCATCTCCGTCGGCGGCGGCTCGAGTCACGACGCCGCCAAGGGTGCCCGGGTGGTGGTCGCGCACGACGGCCGCAACATCAACGAGTTCGAGGGATTCGCGAAGTCCACCAACAAGGAGAACCCGCCCCACATCGCCGTATCCACCACGGCCGGTACGGGTTCGGAGACATCGTGGGCGTACGTCATCACCGACACGTCGGACATGAACAACCCGCACAAGTGGGTGGGATTCGACGAGGCGACCATCGTGACCCTCGCCATCGACGACCCGCTGCTGTACTACACCTGCCCCCAGCACTTCACGGCGTACTGCGGATTCGACGTCCTCGCGCACGGCAGTGAGCCGTACGTGTCGCGTCTCGACTTCGCGCCGTCGCTCGGCAACGCGCTGTACTCGGTGGAACTCGTCGCGAAGAACCTGCGGGAGGCCGTGTTCGAGCCACGTAACCTGAAGGCCCGCGAGGGAATGATGAACGCGCAGTACATCGCCGGCCAGGCGTTCAACTCCGGCGGCCTCGGAATCGTGCACTCCATCTCGCACGCGGTCAGCGCGTTCTTCGACAGCCACCACGGCCTGAACAACGCCATCGCCCTGCCCCGCGTCTGGGAGTACAACCTGCCGTCGCGGTACGAGCGCTACGCCCAGCTGGCCGGAGCGCTGGGGGTCGACACCCGCAACCTCACCACGGTGCAGGCCGCGGACGCAGCGGTCGAGGCGGCCATCCGCCTGGCGAAGGACGTCGGCATTCCGGACAACTTCGGTCAGGTGCGTACCGACTCGTACGACAAGAACCAGATGAACACCAAGAAGTACGAGGGTCGCGGTGACACCATCCGGGGCGACGAGAAGACCGTGCGGGCCATCTCCGAACACATCCAGGGCGACTGGTGCACACCGGGCAACCCGCGCGAGGTGACGGTCGAGTCGATGCTCCCCGTGGTCGATCACGCGATCAACAGCGCGTACTGACCGACCGCTGAAACTCGCGTCCGGGGCGGGCGCCTCACCCCAGCCCCGGCCCCGCCCCGGATGCGTTCCCACCACCACACCGCTGACGAAGGACGGACGCCCCGATCATGACTGCACCGCACACAGCCCCGGAACCGGAGGACATCCGCTTCGCCGACGGCGCGGAACTGAAGGAGGCGTTGCGCGAGGTCGACTACATCGCCGACGACGAGTTCGCGGTGGTCGTCCACCTGGCGACCGCGCTCGAGCGCCCGTTGCTGCTGGAGGGGCCCGCCGGCGTCGGCAAGACGGAGCTGGCGAAGTCGCTGGCCGAGGCGTCGGGGCGGAAGCTCGTTCGGCTGCAGTGCTACGAAGGTCTCGACGACAACCGGGCCCTGTACGAGTGGGACTACGCGAAACAGCTTCTGCACGTGCAGATGTTGCGCGACCGCATCGGTGAGAAGATGGCCGCGTTCGACGACGTCGCCGAGGCGTCGCAGTTCCTGGCCGCGCAGGATTTCGGATTGTATTCGGAGAAGTTCCTGTCGGTCCGCCCGCTGCTCGAGGCGATCCTGTCGCCGGACCCGGTGGTGCTGCTCGTCGACGAGGTGGACCGCACCGAGGAGTCGATGGAGGCGCTGCTCCTCGAAGTTCTCGCGGAGGGACAGGTCACCATCCCCGAAGTGGGGACGTTCACCGCGCGGTCGACGCCGTGGGTGATCCTGACGTCCAACGACACTCGTGAACTGTCGCCCGCACTCAAGCGTCGTTGCCTGCACTACCACCTCGGCTACCCGACACCACAGCGCGAGCGGGACATCGTAACGGCCAAGGCCCCCGAGGTCGAGGATGCCGTCGCGGCGGACGTGGTGGATCTGGCTCGCACGCTGCGGCAGTTGCCGCTCCGCAAGAGCCCGTCCATCGCGGAGGTCATCGACGCGGCCCGTGCCGCGGTGGTCCTGAAGTCGACGGGAGTGGCCGTGAGTTCGCAGGCCACGGTCCGCGACATCCTGCTCACCGCCCTGCTCAAATACACCAGCGACGTCGAACTGGTCCGCACCCGGCTCTCCGGCGAACAGCCCTTCCCGGCGGACGATGGCGAAACCGCTCCGGCCGGGCCGGTGGAGCGGGTGACGGTCGCATCGCGGCCGGCCAACACCACCACGGCCGTCTTCCGCGGGCACGGTGGCCGCGACCGGGGCGGCATCGGCGCGGGTCGGCAGGGTAGGCGCTGACGATGCTCCGCCCGCAGCCCGACCCCTCCCCGGCGCTGCCCGCGCAACTTCTCGACGTGCTCGCGGCGTCCTTCGGAAAGGTGTTGCGCCGCTACGGCGTCGCCGCGTCTCCTGCCGAGGTCATCGAGGTTCGCCGGGTGTTCGGCTTGGTCGGCGGCCGTGACCTGCCCACACTGAGGACGTCGTTGCGTGCGGTGTGCGCGAAGTACACGTACGAGCAGGCCGGTTTCGACCGCGCCTTCGACGTGTTCTTCGCATCGATCGCCGACGCGGCACCCGACGCGCGTCCCCCGTCCCGGACCGAGTTCGCGGAAGGCCTGCCCTCCGCGCTGGAGGTGGCGGACAACGCGGAGACCGCCCGGTACGCGGAGTACAACGAGCGCGCCGCCGAGGTGGGCGACCACTTCGACACCCCCGAAGCGCAGAAGGGTTTCAACCCCCACAAGGACGACGACGACGTCAGCATGACGTCGAGCGACGCGGATCTGTCCGTCGATTCGGAAGCCGAGTCCGGACGACGCGGTGTCACGTACACGGTGGAGGTCGAGCGGGCGGCGAGCACCGCCGTCGGTGACCTGGCGTCGTCGACGAGCGGTGCCGTCGTCGGATCGTTGTCCTGGGACGATCCGGAGTCGATTCTCGCGTGGCTCGACGCCTACGACCCGAGCACGGTCTACGCCGATTCCGATGGGGCCGAACCACTCACCGCGGCCCAGCTGAACCGGCTGGCGGAGGCGGTGGAGGCATTCGTCGGCGCGCTGGCGGACGCCCGGGACCTGGCCGCCGGACCCGCAGAAGCACCGGGGACCACGAGCGGCTCGGTGTCGGCCACATCCCGTGCCGAAGTGAATCAGGCGTGCTACGAGGTGCTTCGGCGGATGCGCGGACCGTCACGCCCCCGCCCGCGCGAACTGGCGCGGGGCCGGCTCGACATGCGCCGGACCGTGCGCGCGAGCCTGCGGACCGAGGGCATACCCTTCCACCTCATGGTGAAGGCGCCCCGCCCGGACCGGGTGCGGGTGCTGATCCTCGCGGACGTGTCGCTGTCGGTGCGACCCGTCACCGCCTTCACCCTCCGGCTGGCACAGGCCATGCATCGCCGGGCGAGCCGCTGCCAGGTCCTGGCGTTCGTGGACCGGCCCGTCGACGTCACGGACACCCTCCTCGCCGGGGCCGACGACGACGCGCTCGCGTCGGTGCTCGCCGACCCGCGCATCGACCTGGAGGCGAGCAGCGACTACGGCCGGGTGTTCGCCGACGTGCTGACCGAGTTCGGCACCGATGTGAACTCCCGAACCTCGGTGGTCGTCGTCGGCGACGGGCGGTGCAACGGCCTGCCGCCGGGTGTCGACGAGTTCGCCGAACTGCGTCGCAAGGTGCACCGGCTGGCCTGGATCACCCCGGAACCCGAGCGGTACTGGACCCAGGCGTCGTGCGCGATGCCGGAGTACGCGGAGATCTGCGACCGTGTCGTCGTCGCGCGGGATGCCGCCCAGCTGATGTCCCGCGCCGCCGAGCTCGGGCACGCGTTGCGGTGAGATCCCTGCTACCTACCCGATCGGGTAGGTACGTACCTGTCCTTCGGTGGGTGTGGGGGCTCGTCCCGGACCGTAGGGTCTAGGTCAGAGTCTTGTAATCTGGATCACATGCACGCAGGTGTCGGGAGGAGTGTCGACTTGTCCGTGTCCTATCCGTCCACCCGCACCACAGCCCCGGGCAGGCTGGTGAAATTCCATGCGCCCGAGATCGTGTTCGGTATCGGGTCGATGGTCGAGGCCGCGCACGCGGTACTCCGCCTCGGCGGATCGAGGCCGATGCTCGTCACCGATCCGGGTCTGATCGACGCCGGCTGGGCCGCCGAACTTCAGGATCAGCTGCGCGAGCAGGGCCTCACCCCGGTCGTGTGGAGCGCGTTGACGCCCAACCCCAAGGACCACGAGATCGCGGCCGGGCACGACGCGTACCGCGAGGGCGAGTGCGATGTCCTCGTCGCCCTGGGCGGCGGCTCCGTCATCGACGCGACGAAGGGCATCGCGGTGCTCGCCGCGAACGGGGGCAACATCCTCGACTACGAGGGAGTCGACCAGGCCACCAGTCCGATCCCGCCGCTGGTGATGGTGCCGTCCACGTCGGGCACGGGCGCCGACGTGTCGCAGTTCTGCATCGTCACGGACACGAGGCGGGGCACCAAGATCACCATCATCGGCCGCGCGCTCGTGCCGGACGTGACCGTGATCGACCCCAGGCTGCTGACCACCATGCCGGAGTGGCTCAACGCGGCGACCGGCCTGGACGCCCTCACGCACGGTATCGAGGCGTTCGTGTCGCTGGCCCACAACCCGCTCACCGACCACCATGCGCTCCGCGCGGTCGGGCTGGTCACCGACACCCTCGTCCGCACCATCGAGGAGCCGATGGAGATGGAGTCGCGCGCCGTCATGGCGCAGGCGAGTCTCGAAGCCGGCCTCGCGTTCACCAATGCGATCCTCGGTGCCGCGCACGCGATGAGCCATCAGGTCGGGGGACTGCTCGACCTGCCGCACGGAGTCATCAACGGCATCCTTCTCCCGCACGTGATCCGATTCAACGCCACCGACGACGCCACCCCGTTCGTCGCCATCGCCGCCGCCCTCGGTCTCGAGGAGCGTCGCGGAACACCCGAGGAGGCTGCTCTGGCGGTCGCGGATCGGGTGGAACGCCTCGCCCGCGAGGTCGGAGTTCCGAAAGGTCTGGGGCAGTTGGGGGTTCGTGAAGCCGACCTGTCACGCCTGGCCGAGTTCGCGCTCCGCGACGCCTGCATGTCCACCAACCCGCGCACGGCCACCCAGGAGCAGATGGTGGCGCTGTTCCGGACTGCGCTGTGAGCGCATGAACGCCCCGGACCTGTCGACGCTCACCGGACTGCGGTCCGGCAAGCCGACGTTCTACCCCCAATATCGCGGCGCCGCAGAACGTCTCGAACGTGTCGTCCACGCACTGGAACTCATCTCGCGGGCCCTCGTCCGCACGGTGGAAGGCCCCGAGACCCTCATCTGCGCGGTCGCCGAGGCGGCCCGGGCGCACCTGGACGCGCGATGGATCGCGTTCGCCCTCGCCGACGGCATGCTGCCCGACGCCGGCCCGCGCCGGCTCGTCCTGGGGCCGGACGCGACGCCGTTCCTCGTCGACAACGTCGAGGGCCCCCCGCTGCCGGACGAGGTCGTGACGTGTCTGGCCGACATCCGGTCCGCGCGCACCGGGGGCGCTCCCGTCATCGACGCGCACCATGCCTTCGTGCCGATCGTCCTCGAGGGTGGCGTCGTCGGAGCCTTCGCGGCCTGGACGGCCGAGCACCGCACGCTCGACACGACCGACGGCGCGGTCCTCAGCATCCTCGCGAGCCAGACCGCCGTGGCACTGCAGAATTCGGCGCTCTACCAGCGGGGCCAGCTGCTGCTCGAGCAGGCCGAGCACGCGTACTCGGAGGCGCGTCGTACCGCTTCCGATCTGGCGGTGCGCAACGCCGAACTCGAATCCACCCAGCGTCAACTCGGAGCGGCGCACCGGCACCAGGTCCTCGACGAGGAACGACACCGGATCGCGCGTGAACTCCACGACAGCGTCACGCAGGCGGTGCTGTCGGCGGGGATGCAGATCGAGGTGTGCCGGAGCGGTGTCCCGGACGACGAACGCAGCGAGAGGCTCGATCTTGCAAAGGAATTGACGCGCCGCGCTGTGGAGCAGTTGCGCTCGGCCATCTACGCGCTCAATCACTCCGGCGGTTCCGACCGGACGTCCCTGCCCGAGATGCTCGAGCAGCTCGGGGTGGTGCACATGCCCGACGAACTCGCGGTCACCGTCCGCGTCGGCGGCACCCCCGCCGAGCTGTCCAGCGACCGGGAACACGCGCTGCTGAGGATCGCCGGCGAGGCACTGTTCAACGCGGCGGTGCACGCCAACGCGACGCGCGCCGTCCTGCGGCTCACGTATTCGGCAGATTCGGTGCTGCTCTCCGTCGCCGACGACGGAGACGGAGACCCCAAGCGGATGCGCCTGATGCTGCGGATGGCGGCGAACAACGACCTCGACGGGCACCACCGCGGGTTGGCGAACATGCAGGCCCGGGCAGCCGAATTGGGCGGCACTCTCGAAGTGGCGCGGGCCAGGATCGGCGGAGTCCGGGTGGCTGCCCGGATCCCGTTACATTCCGACAGTGAGGTGGACCGATGACCATAAGAACCTCGGTGCGTGACCAGACCGGGTCCGCCCGCCCCACCTCGGTGGTGAAGCTCGTGCTCGTCGACGATCACGCGATTCTCCGTCAGGGTCTGCGTTCGGTCCTCGAGCGGGAGCCGGATCTCGAGGTGGTCGGGGAAGCGTCTTCCATGCAGGAGGCGCTGGCCGTCGTCGGTGACGTCGCGCCCGATGTCGTGCTGATGGACTTGAAGCTGTCGGCGGCCTCCGACTACGAGGGGCTGGCACTGTGCGCACAGCTGTCCGCCGCGGACGGCACGATGGGTCTGCTCGTGCTCACGACGTTTCTCGACGAGCAGCTCGTCGTCCGCGCCATCCACGCCGGCGCCCGCGGCTACGTGGTCAAGGACGTCGACACCACCGAACTGGTGCGCGCCATCCGCGCAGTGTCTCGCGGCGAGAGCGCATTCGATTCACGCAGCGCGTCGGCGGTGATCCGCTCGCTCAACGGGCAGACGACGCCGCGGGACGGGCTCACCGAGCGTGAACTCGAGGTCCTGCAACTCCTGGCCAAGGGTCTTTCGAATGCGAAAATTGGTGAGCGGCTGTTCATCTCGGCTACGACGGTGAAATTTCACGTCAGCAACATCATGCGCAAACTCGACGTCGGCCGCCGTGCAGAGGCCGTATACGAGGCGGGCAAACTCGGTCTGATCTGATCCGGCCCCGTCGCGGCCGGGGCCGCGGAACCCGTCGTGACCACCCGCGAACCGGCGTAGCGTCCCCATCATGGCTGCGATCTCGGTGGAGAATCTCGTCAAGACGTTCGGGCCGACCCGCGCACTCGACGGTCTCGACCTCGAGGTGGGGACGGGGGAGGTGCACGGATTCCTCGGCCCCAACGGGTCCGGCAAGTCGACAACCATCCGGGTACTGCTCGGCCTGCTGCGCGCGGATTCGGGCAATGCCCGCCTCCTGGGCGGTGACCCGTGGCGCGACTCGGTGTCGCTGCACCGGCGGCTCGCCTACGTTCCCGGTGACGTGAACCTGTGGCCCAATCTCACCGGCGGCGAGGCGATCGACCTCCTCGCGGGGTTGCGCGGCGGGCTGGACGAGCCGCGGCGCGCGGAACTCCTCGAGCGGTTCGAACTCGATCCTACGAAGAAGGCGCGCACGTACTCGAAGGGCAACCGGCAGAAGGTCGCGCTGGTGGCCGCGTTCGCGTCGGACGTCAAACTGTACGTGCTCGACGAACCCACGTCCGGGCTGGATCCGTTGATGGAGTCGGTGTTCCAGGACTGCGTCGAGGAGATGTCCGACGCGGGGAAGACGGTCCTGCTGTCGAGTCACATCCTCGCGGAGGTCGAGGCGCTGTGCGATCGGGTGAGCATCATCCGCGAGGGCCGGACGGTGGAGACCGGCACCCTCGCCGAACTGCGTCACCTCACGCGCACGTCGATCACCGCCGACACGCAGCGGCCGGTGACCGGACTCGACGCCGTCGAGGGGGTCTACGACGTGCGAGTCGACGGCCTGCACACCCGGTGCGAGGTGGACACCAGCGCGATCGACGGGGTGCTGCGCCATCTGCTGACGTTCGGGATCACGTCGCTGACGTCGACGCCCCCGACGCTGGAAGAGTTGTTCCTCCGGCACTACGGGGACGAACTGGCCCGGGAGGGCGAGAACCACCGGCGGGCCGAGTCCGGGACGCGGACGCCATGAGCACGGTGACGGCGCCGGCGCCGGCGGGCCGCGGCCAGTATGCGGGAACCGCCCGGCTCGTACGGCTCGCCCTGCGCCGCGACCGAATCCAATTGCCGGTGTGGCTGCTCGCGCTCGCAGCGCTGCAGGCATTCTCGGCGTCGAGCGTGCTCGGCCTGTATCCCACGGAGCCCGACCTGCGCAGTTTCGCGATGGCCACCGCGGCGTCGCCGGTCGCGCTGGCCACCAACGGTCTCGTGTCGGGGTACAGCGCCGGCGCCGTGCTCGCCTGTCAGATCGTCATGCCTCTGTCGCTGGCCGCCGGCCTGATGACCACCCTGCTGGTCGTGCGGCACACCCGCCAGAACGAGGAGACCGGCCGCGCCGAACTCGTCGAGGCCGCCGTGGTGGGCCGGAAGGCACTGCTCACCGCGGCCCTGGTGGTCGCGGTCGGAGCGAACCTTGCTCTCGGACTACTCAACGTCGTGGTGCTGTTGGCGGCGGGTCTGCCACTGGACGGGTCGGTGGCGCTCGGCGCGGCCGTCGCCGGTGCCGGTATCGCGTTCGCGGCGATCGCCGCGGTGACAGCGCAGGTGACGGACAGTGCCCGCACCGCCAACGGACTCGCCGGGGCCGCCCTGGGCGTGGCATTCCTGTTGCGTGCGGTGGGGGACATGACGGGGACGGTGACGGACAACGGCACGCGGGTGGTGAGTGGCTGGCCGACGTGGGTGTCGCCGATCGGCTGGGCCGAGCAGGTCCGTCCGTACGACGACAACGCCTGGTGGGTACTGGCGTTGACCACCGTGTTCGCACTCGCGGTCGGCTCGGTCGGCTTCGCCCTCACGGAGCACCGGGACATCGGCTCCGGGCTCGTGCCGACCCGCCCGGGCCCCGCCCGCGCGTCCCGTTCGCTGCCGACGGCGGTCGGATCGGCGTGGCGGATGCAACGGACGATCCTGTTCTGGTGGGCACTCGGGATCGTCGTCCTCGCCGTGGTGTACGGCGCGATCGCAGACCAGATCGACGACTTCCTCGGCGAGGGGGAGCAGGTGGCCGACATGATGGAACAGCTCGGTGGCGGCACGACGAACATGGTCGACGCCTACTTCGCCGCCATCTTCGGCATGATGGCGATCGCGGTCGCAGGCTACGCCGTGCAGGCATTGCTCCGGATGCGCGGAGAGGAGTCGGCCGGGCGACTCGAACCCGTTCTCGCGACAGCGGTCTCGCGTCCGCGGTGGATGCTGGCGCACGTCGGCCTGGTCACGGCCGGCATCGTCGTCCTGCAGGCACTGACCGGGGCGGCGACCGGTCTCGCGTACGGTCTGGTGACCGACGACGTGCCGGGAAAAGTCCTGAACCTCGCCGGGGCCGCCCTCGTTTTCGTACCGGCGATCGGGGTGGTCGCAGGAGTGGCGGTGTTGGCGTTCGGCGGCGTCCCCGCCTGGTCGGCCGGGCTCTCCTGGGGTGCGCTCGCGGGCTGCCTGATCTTCGGATTCCTCGGATCACTGCTCGGGCTGCCTCAGGCGGTCCGCGATCTGTCGCCGTTCACACACGTCCCTCCCGTTCCCGCCGCGGAGGTGACGGCCACTCCGCTGGTCTGGCTCGCGGTGATCGCCGTCGTCGTGGGTGCCGTCGGAGTGGTGCTGTTCCGTCGGCGCGACCTCACGAATTCGTAGCGGCAGAGCGAGGCTGGGTCGACGGGCGGCGCCGCAGGTCGGTGTCCAGCATGCGGATCAACTCACCGACCCGTCCACCGCCACCCGGTGCCGGTGGAAAGCGTTCGAGCACGTCGACGACGACCGGTGTCGCACGATGCACCGCCTGGTCGAGGTGTCCGGCACCGACGGTCCGATCGTCACCGGCGACGAGCTCGGCGGCTCTGGCCGCGTGAGCGCCCGCTCCGAGAATATGTTTGACCTGGGTGGCCTTGGCCAACGGATGCAAATAGGCGGCGCCTGCCGCAGACATCGCTGCCCACGCGGCGTCCCGCGCAGCCGCAGTCTCCGTGCCTTTGGCTGCCGCGAGCGCCGCCCATGCTGTGTCGCGCAGGGATTTCCCACGCTCACCACCCCGCGCGAACTCCCACGCAGCAGTGATCGCGGCGCGGGGCCGCGAGTCGTGCGGCTGATCGGCCTCGAATATCGCGAGCACCATCTCCGCGCACCCCGCGGCAAACGCGGTGACCTCACGAAGTTCCTGTTTGCTCAGAACGATCTCGCTCGCTTCCCCTGCCATGGTTCCATTTTCGACCATCGGGGGCGGTGCCGTACCGCGATTTCACGCTGTGTCTCCCCCGGACAGGGGCCGCACGTCGGCGACGTCGTACTCGGCAACCGACGCCGAGAGCATTTCCGCGTCTTGCTCGTCGCTCGGACCGCTGCCGCGGAAGGTTTCGACCGCCGCTTGCGACTCCCAGCGCTCGAAGACGTTGATGCGACCGGGGTCGACCAGGTCGGCGGTGATCGCGAAGTCGAGGCAGCCTGCTGCGCTGCGTGCCTGTTCGACGACGCTCACGCAGCCTGCGAGATAGGACTCGCGCTGCTGGGTTGCGACGATGATGTGTCCTGCGACGATGACCATGGGTCCGCTCCTCTTTCAGGCGTCTTCCTGTCGAGCCGGGTGGGTGAAATTCGAGCCGGGACTGTCTTCGCCACAGCACCTCTCGTCCAGTACAGACAGCATGCGCGCGCGAAACTCATCGCGGTCGTTGTCGCCCCAGCACAGCAGATTCGACATGTCGGCCGCGTGGGGGGGCGATTACCATGCCGGGCATGGAGTGGACTGACGATCTCCGCGGGCGGATGGACGAACTACTCGACGAGTACCGGGCCGCTCTGCGCGGCGGTCTCGACGGTCTGGACGACGAGCAGGCGCGCCTGCGTCTGGTGCGCTCGAAGACGACGCTGCTCGGATTGGTCAAACACGTCACTTACGTCGAGGGCGTGTGGTTCGACCAGGCGGTGACCGGTCGCTCGTACCGGGAGATCGGCATCGCGAGGACCCCCGACCAGTCGTTCACCCTCACCCGGGCCGACACCATCGCATCCGTGCTCGACGCCCACGCCGAACGCTGTGACGCATCCCGGCGGACCATGGCCGCCCTGGCGCTCGACGACACAGTCGACGGCCGGGGCGAGCGCACCGTGTGGGCGCTGTACCTGCAGGTACTGCGTGAACTCGCCCAGCACGCCGGTCACGCCGACATCCTGCGCGAGCAGATCCTCACCGGCCACATTCCTTGATCGCTGATGGTCGTGTGACCTACTGGGGGCGGATCGGATTGCAGCCGACGCTGACGTAGGTGACGATCCCCTCTTGCAGCCCGCAGGTAGTGAAGGCGCCCGTCGAGACGCCGACCTCCCACCACGGGGCACCGATCCCGCCGACGCACGATCCGGTCGACGGTGTCCCCGTCGGCACCCACAGGCCATCGCGACGATAGCCCTGAATCCACGGAATGTGCGAGACACCCCCGGGTCCCGGAATCGCTCGTGGCGTCAGGCCGAAGCACTCGACGGTCCCGACGTGGACAGCAGTCCTGCCGGCGGGCACGTCGTACGCCGTGCAGTGCGAGGTGCCCGATGTGGGCGTGGTGCCGGTATGACAGTCGGCCGAGGGTTCGGCCTGGGCGGGTGCGGCGGCCACTGCGACCACCGCGGCGGCGAGGGCAGACGATGCGGCCGCTCCGGCGAGGAACCTGCGGATCCTGTGGGGCATCGGATACTCCTTCGGGTCCGGCGGCCCCGCTGACGATCGGGTCCGTATGTTGCTTCTGTCGGTGCGGCATCGGATTTCGTTAGCTGAACCTTCGTGGCGCCGACTCAGGCGAAAGGGATCGAGTTGTGGCGGACCCACCGGAGGAGGCGTAGGGGCGGGTGACGAAGTCCGGAGTGGTTCGCCGGACCTGTCGGAAAGCGTCTATTGATCGGGTCGCGTTCGGTTGCTAGAATCGAACAGAGTTTCGAACAGCCTTGGGGGAGGTTGGTTGTGGGGGAATTGGTGGCAGCGGATCTGGACGAGTTGCGTGCGTTCACGGCGCGGCTACGATGCGTCGAGGCGGGTGGGGACGCCGGGTTGGGCATCGAGTGGCTCGATGCGAT
>NZ_LTCZ01000396.1:33646-33759 GCF_001583455.1 Rhodococcus sp. LB1
TTGCCGCGGGTGGAGTGGGACCGGGGCATCGCGTCGCAAATTGCGTTGGCGCGCAGGGAATCCCCGAACCGCGGCGGGCGGCATCTGGGGTTCGCACGGGCTCTGGTGCACGA